>JBHJND010000323.1:0-2741 GCA_048497655.1 Caballeronia novacaledonica | reverse complement strand
GCCAACCAGCTGACGGCGGCCCTGGTGGGGCGGATCCTCGACCCGGCCACCGGGACCGAGCGCCTGCGCGGCGCCATCGGCCAGCGCTTCTACTTCTCGCCGCAGCAGGTCACGCTTCCCGGCGGCACGGCGAGCACCGGCACGGAGTCCGACCTGCTGCTCGAACTGCGCGGCGTCATCGCCAGGGGCTGGATCACCGACTTCTACCTGCAGCACTCGACGCTGGAGAACCGGATGGTGCGGGCGGCAGCGGCGCTGCGCTGGCAGCCGCAGGCCGGCTCGGTGATGAGCCTCGCCTACCGCTACAAGCTCGACGAGATCGAGCAGGTCGACTTTGCCGCGCAGTGGCCGATCGCCCAGCGCTGGTACGGTGTCGGCCTTGCCACCTTCTCGATCCGCGACAGCCAGTGGGTCGAAATGCTCGCCGGCTTCGAGTACCGCGACGACTGCTGGGCGCTGCGCCTGGTCGGGCACAGCTTCGTCACTCCCGGCGAGGCGAGGACGACGGCGGTGCTGTTCCAGCTGCAACTCAACGGGGTGGCCTCGATCGGCACCGGCCTGCTCGACCAGTTGCGGCGTAGCATCCCCGGATACCAGCCCATCGACGTGCGGCAGGGCACGATCGGTCGCTACCAGGACTATGAATAGGATCGCCATTTTGCTGAAACGACTTGCCTTCGCGGGCGCGCTCGCCGTCGCATGGGCCGCGGCCGCCGACGCGCAGGTTTCCGCCCCGCCGACCGCCGCCCCCGCGGCGACGCGGTCGCTCGACCGAATCGTCGCCGTGGTCAACGACGAGGCGATCACCGAGAGCGAGCTCGACGGGCGCACCCGGGTCGCGCTGGCGCAGCTGCGCCGGCAGAACATCAACCCACCGCCGGCCACCGTGCTGCGCCGGCAGGTGCTCGAGCGGATGATCGTCGACCGGGCGCAGTTGCAGCTGGCGAGGGAGACCGGCGTGCGGGTCGACGATGCCACGGTCAATGCGGCGGTGGCACGCGTCGCCGAGCAGAACGGCATGAGCCTGCAGCAGTTCCGCGAGCGCCTCGAAAAGGAGGGGATCTCGTTCGTCCGCCTGCGTGCCGACGTGCGCGACGACATCGTCATCACCCGGCTGCGCGACCGCGAGGTCGACAGCCGGATACAGGTCTCCGAGGGCGAGATCGACAACTTCCTTGCCGAGCAGGCCGGCGTGACGGCAGGTGCCGTCGAGTACAACGTGGCGCAGATCTTTCTGCGCGTGCCGGACAACGCCTCGACCGATCGCATCGAGGCGACGCGCCGCCAGGCCTTGGAGCTGATGGCGCAGCTGCGCAGCGGCGCCGACTTCGGCCGCCTGGCCGCCGGCAACTCGGCCTCGCCGGAGGCGATGTCGGGCGGTTCGCTGGGCTGGCGGACCGCGGAGCGGCTGCCGGCACTGTTCGTCGACGCGATCAAGGGGCTGAAGCCCGGCGACCTCGCGCCGCTGGTGCGCAGCCCGGGCGGCTTCCACATCCTGAAGCTCGTCGGCCAGCGCGATGCCACCGAGGGCCGGCTGGCAAGCGGGCCGGTCGAGCAGACCCGCGCCCGGCACATCCTGCTGCGCGTTTCCGACCTGACCCCGGAGGCAGAGGTGCGCCGTCGGCTGCTCGACCTGCGCGAGCGCGTGGTCAGCGGCGGCCAGGACTTCGGCCAGCTGGCGCGGCTGCACTCGGTGGACTCGACCGCCACGCGCGGCGGCGAGCTCGGCTGGATCTACCCCGGCGACACGGTGCCGGAGTTCGAGCGGGCGATGGCGCTGCTCAAGCCGGGCGAGGTCAGCGAGCCGGTGCAGTCGCCGTTTGGCTGGCACCTGATCCAGGTGATGGAACGGCGCACCGACGAGTCGCCGACCGAACGCAACCGCCTGGCGGCGCGGATGGCGCTGCGCGACCGCAAGAGCGAGGAGGCGTACCTGGAATGGATCCGCCAGCTGCGTGACCGCACCTATGTCGAGTATCGCCTCGACGACGCCTAGCCGGGCGCGTCGGTCCGGCGAAGGCGAGGTTTGCCGGCGGCCCGACTCGGCGCGATGACGGCGCCGATCGCGATCACGACCGGCGAGCCGGCGGGTATCGGCCCGGCGATCGCGGTGGCGGCAGCGGCGTCGTCGCGCCTGCCGACGGTGCTGCTCGGCGACCGGCAGTTGCTGCAGCGGGCCGCGGCGTCCGCCGGCGTCGAGTGGCCGCTGCCGGCGTGGGTCGGCATCGAGCACGTCGCGACCGAGGTGCCGGTCGTCGCCGGACGCCTCGACGCGCGCAACGCGCGCTACGTGCTGCGAACGCTCGACGCGGCGACCGACGGCTGCCTGCGCGGGCGCTACCGCGCGATGGCCACTGCTCCGGTGCACAAGGGCGTGATCAACGACAGCGGCGTGCCGTTCACCGGCCACACCGAGTACCTGGCCGAGCGGACCGGCACCCGCCACGTGGTGATGCTGCTGGTCGGCGGCGGCATGCGGGTGGCGCTGGCGACCACGCACCTGCCGCTGGCGCAGGTGGCAGGCGCGATCACGGTCGACCTGCTGGCCGCGACCCTCGACGTTCTGCACCACGACCTGCGCAGCCGCTTCGGCCTGCCGTGGCCGCGCATCGGCGTGGCCGGCCTGAATCCGCATGCCGGCGAGGGCGGCCACCTGGGGCGCGAGGAGATCGACGTCATCGCCCCGGCCATCGCGGCGGTCGCTGCGGAAGGCGTGGCGACGTTCGACGGCCCGCTGCCGG
>JBHJND010000322.1:0-4508 GCA_048497655.1 Caballeronia novacaledonica | reverse complement strand
GGCCAGCGCCAGCAGCCGCTTCTGCCGGTCCGCCTCGGCCCCCTTGCCCAGCAGGCCGCGGGCGAAGCCCTCGTCGAGCACCGCCTTGGCCTCGGCCGCCTGCGACTCCTGCAGCGCCAGCTGGGCCAGCTCGACGTACTCTTCGGTCTTGTCCAGCACCTTGGTCTCGCGCTTCAGGCGGTCGACGTCGAGGGCAAGCCGCCCCGAAAAGCCGGGCTTGCCCTGGATCCGGCTGAGCACGACCGCCCAGTAGTCCTTCTTCGGGTAGTTGGCGACCAGCTTCTCGAGCGTGGCCATCTGGCCCGCTGTGTTGTTGGTGCGTCGTTGCGCGTCGGCCAGTGCCAGCAGGTCGTTTTCCTCGGGTCGCCGGCCTGCTTTCTCGGCAGCCTCGATGCTGGCCTGCGCGTCGCGCGCGATGGCGGCGAAGTCACCGGTCTGCGAATTGACGTAGGCCAGCAGCTTGTCCATGTCGGCGGCGCCGGCGCCCTGCTGCTTCGCCTTCTGCGCCCACTCGCGCGCCTTGTTCCAGTCCTTTGCCTGTGCATACAGGTGCGCCAGCGACGCGGCGACCTGTGCCTGCTCGGCCTGGCCGACCTTGCCGGAGGCGAGCACCGTCTCGAACGAGCGGATCGCGGTCTGCGTCTCGCCGGCCCGCGCGGCCGCTGCGCCGCGCATCCGCTCGATGGTCAGCTGCTCGGCCGGCGTCTTGTTGGCAACGGCGTCTGCCTCGCGGACCTTGGCCAACGCGTCCTTGGCGCGGTTGGCCTTGAGCAGTTCGGCCGCCTGCTGCAGCGGCTTGCCGACCTCGGCGCGCACCGCTTCCGACTGCGCGTGGGCGGGCGCGGGGCCCAGGCCGAGGCCCGATCCGGCGTCCAGGTGCAGGCCGAAGGCGACGGCCAGCGCGGCGGCCGTGGCGGTCAGGCGGGCATTCCTGCGCAGTGCTGAAGGCAACATTTCTCGCTACTCCAATCGAGGACGCTCCGGCAGGCGCGGTGACATGCTGCACCATCCGCGGCGGAGCCGGCAGTGTGAATTGCCGCAAGCGGCGACGCGCAGTCTCGTTCGGCCGCGGCGTCGCGCCCGGCTACTTGACGAACTGCTCGTTGCCGATGAGTCCGAGCTTGACCACGCCGAGACGCTGCGCGGAAGCCATCACGGCCGCCACGTCCTTGTACTCGGCGAGCTTGTTCGGCCGCAGGTGCACTTCGGGCTGCACAGGCGTCTGCGCCGCCACGGTGAGCTTCTCTTCCAGCGCCGCGCGGCTCGGCACCTGCTCGCCGTTCCAGTACACCGTGCCGTCGAAGTCGACGTCGATCGTCACCACCACCGGCTGCTCGGTCGCCGGCGGCGGCGTGCCGACCGGCATGTTCAGGTTCACCGCGTGCAGCTGGATCGGGATGGTGATGATCAGCATGATCAGCAGCACCAGCATCACGTCGATCAGCGGCGTGGTGTTGATGTCGACCATCACGTCGGGCTCCTGAGAGCCGCCACCCGTTCCTACATTCATGCCCATTGCAATCTCCCCAGCCGCGGTGGCAGCCCGCGCTCGTGACGCGGCGCCGGTGCGAGCGTAAACAAGGCGCTAGCCGCCCACCCCGGACGGCGGTTCGGTGACGAAGCCGACCTTCTGTATGCCGGCGCGCTGGCAGGCGAAGACCACGCGGCCGATGTGCTCGTAGCGTCCGCCGAGGTCGCCGCGGATGTGCACCTCGGGCTGGGGCTGCCTGACCGCGACTTCCTTCAGCCGGTTGAACAGGTCGTCGTTGTCGCGGACTCTCTGCATGGCCCAGTAGACGTCGCCGTCCCTGGTGACGGAGATCTCGATGTTCTCCGGCGCCGTCTGCCGCGGAATGTTGCGCTCCTGCGGCAGTTGCATCGCGATCGACTGGGTGACGACCGGGATGGTGATCAGGAAGATGATCAGCAGCACCAGCATCACGTCGACCAGCGGCGTGGTGTTGATCGCCGAGATCGCTTCGTCTTCGCCTTCGGCGGGTCCGACGGCCATTCCCATGGCTACTCTCCTGGCGGGATACGCCGGTCAGCGCACGCGTGCGGCGGTGGCGGCAGCGGCCTCGCCGCTCTTGCCGAGCAGCACGGCGTGGACGTCGGCGCCGAACGAGCGCACCGTTTCCATCAGCACCTTGTTGCGGCGGACCAGCCAGTTGTAGCCCATCACCGCAGGCACGGCCACGGCCAGGCCGATGGCGGTCATGATCAGCGCCTCGCCGACCGGGCCTGCCACCTTGTCGATCGACGCCTGGCCGGCGATGCCGATCGCGGTAAGCGCGTGATAGATGCCCCAGACCGTGCCGAACAGGCCCACGAACGGAGCCGTCGAGCCGACGGTGGCGAGGAATGCCAGCCCGTCCTGCAGGCGGTTGTTGACGTTGTCGACCGAGCGCTGCACCGACATGGTGACCCAGGTGTTCAGATCGATGTTCTCGGTCAGCGCGCCTTCGTGATGCTCGTTGGCCTCGATCCCGGAGTCGGCAATGTAGCGGTAGGCGCTGTTGGCCTTGAGCGCGGAAGCTCCTTCCTTCAGCGAGGCCGCCTTCCAGAAGCTGGCGCCCATCGCGCGCCCCTCGCGGCTGAGCTTCGACTGCTCCCACAGCTTGACGAAGATGATGTACCAGCTGCCCATCGACATGATCACCAGGATGATCAGCGTGCCCTTCGACACGAAGTCGCCCTGCCGCCACAGCGCCTCGAGGCCGTAGGGGTTGTCGATGACTTCCTTGGTCACGGTCGGCGCCGCAGCGGCGGCGGCCGGCGGGGCCTTGGCGGCATCCTGCTGGGCGAGGGCGGGCAGCGGGGCAATGGAACCGGCCGCGGCAAGCATCAGCGCGACGCAGGCCGCCATGCGGCGAATGAAGGAAGTCATCGGAAACTCTCCTCGTGGGGCGTATTGGTTAAGGGTTAGCGCTCTTGAGCGCGGTGGTGTGCGAAAGCCTCGTGAGCTGCGTCACTGGAGAAAAATCAGCGAATCTTAAAACTCACCGGCGCCTGGACGCGCACGTCCTGGCCCTGCCCCTGGCAGGTCAGCTTGGACTGCACGGCACCCAGCGCCGCCCGGTTGAAGACGCGGTTGGTCGAGGACTTGATCTCGACGTTCTTGATCTCGCCGCTGCCGGTGACGGTGAACTCGATCAGCACCTCGCCTTCGACGCCGTCGAGCAGCGCCTCGCGCGGATAGACGATCGACGACATCACCTCGACGTAGTTCGGGCACACCACCCGCGCGCTCTTCGGCCCGGCGGGCGGCGGGGGCGGCGCCGGCTTGGCCGCCGGCGCTGGCGGCTGGATCACCGGCGCGGCCTGCACCGGCGGAGCCTCGCGCGTGACCGCGGTGATCGTCGGCCCCGTCGACGGAGCGGCGATGTTCACTTCCGGCGGCGGAATGAACGGCGGCGGCGGCGCCACCACCTTCGGCGGCGGCGGCGCGGCCTCGGGCGGCGGCGGCGTCTTGAGCTCTTCGATCACCTTGACTTCGATCGGGCCCTTGACCACCTCGACCACCTTGCGCGCCAGCCCCGTGACGAGCGCGTAGATGACCAAGGCGTGGAACAGGACGACGCCGCCGATGCCGACCAGATGCCTGGATGGATTGCGCTGTTGGCGCGCGTAATCCATGGCGCCTCCTCTAATTGGCGGTTTGCAAAACGCGCGAGTTTAGCTACCTCGCCGCCGGTATGCACGGCGGGATTGCACCGGCCGCCTCGCTGCATCGATGGGGCGAGGCGGAGCGGCTCGCGGCAGGCGACCCCTTTTGGGGGTCGCCGGCGCTGCAAAGACGAGGAAAAAGTCAGCCGCGGGCGTGGACGAGGATCTCGTCCCAGACCGTCTGCTGCGTGGGGTGGAGGACCGACTCGTAATAGTCTTTCAGCACCGCCAGTTCCGCCGCGATCGGCTTCGGCAGCCCTTGGCGGTTGCCCCGATGATCGAGCAGCAACTGCTCGAAACAGGCGTGGCAGGCCGGTGGCGCCTGCCAGGCTGCCGCCAGGGCATTGGCGATGTGCGGAAACCGCTCCGCTGTCTTGCCCGGCTGAATGTGCCGCGGCAACTGCTGCAGCCACTGCACGGCGGCGGCGTCGAGCGTCGCCGGACCGGCCGTTCGATTCGGCCTCGGCTCCGCGTGTCGGCTCTGCTCGTCGATCATCGCGCCTCCCTCGTCAGTAGTTTCCGAAGTGTCCGGTAATCTTGCTCCATTCGCGCCATCACGGCAATACGGTAGCTTTCGCTCGAATCGGTCTGCCGCCCGAAGGCGGACGGCCTCGGCCGGACGGCCATTGCTCCGCCTGCGGGAGAACCGCAGGCGAACTCGATCCTCACCGGGTCAGAACAGACGGTCGGCGCCGCCGTCCTGCGGCGCGATGCGGCCGAAGTGGGCGTAGGCGAGCGGCGCGGCGACGCGGCCGCGCGGCGTGCGTTGCAGGAACCCCTGCTGGATGAGGAACGGCTCGACCACGTCCTCGAGCGTGTCGCGCTCCTCGCCGATGGCGGCG
>JBHJND010000321.1:0-4175 GCA_048497655.1 Caballeronia novacaledonica | reverse complement strand
GTGGCCTCAGCGGGTCGCCAGCCTGACCTCGATCATGTCGTCGACCGGCAATCCGAGCCCGCGGGTCGCCTTCGGCCGGCCGCGCGCCATCCGCGCCATCCTGAAGCGGCCGACCGACCCCCGCGACCTGCAGTCGCTGGTCGACAACCTGGAGCACAAGTTCAGCGTCATCGGCACGCCGGCGGCGCCGCAGGAGCGCGCCGCGCAGCGAGCGCACTACGAGCGCATCGCCCGCCGCGGCTTGGACAGCGCCGCCTCGCGGCGCCAGCTGCTCGCCGTGCTGGCCACCGGCGACCGGCGCCAGTGGCTGAAGCAGATCAGCTCGCCGACGCTGGTGCTGCACGGCCGTCTCGATCCGCTGCTGCCGGTGGCGGCGGGCATCGAGACAGCCGAGTGCATTCGCGGCGCGAAGCTGGTCGTCATCGAGGAGATGGGCCACGACCTGCCGCCGCCGCTGCTGCCGCGCATCGCCGACGAGATCGCGGCGATCGCCGCCCTGCCGGGCCGGCGTCCGAGCGCTTTCTAGGCGGCCTCGCGCCCCTTGCGCTTCTTCATCTTGGTGCGGATGCGGTCCTGCTTCAGCGCCGACAGGTAGTCGACGAAGACCTTGCCGGTCAGGTGGTCCATCTCGTGCTGCACGCACACCGCGAGCAGGCCCTCGCAGTCGAGTTCGAACGGCCTGCCGTCGGCGTCCTGCGCGCGCACGCGCACGCGCGCCGGGCGCCGCACCTCGTCGTAGACGTTCGGCACCGACAGGCAGCCTTCCTCGCACACCTCGGTCTCGTCGGAGGCCCAGACGATCTGCGGGTTGACCAACACGCGCAGCTGGTCCTTCGTCTCCGACACGTCGACGACGATCAGCTGGATGTGCTGGTCGACCTGCGTGGCGGCCAGGCCGACGCCCGGCGCCGCATACATCGTCTCCGCCATGTCGCTGACCAGCCTGCGCAGGCCGGCATCGAAGGCCGTGACCGGGCGTGCGACTGTGCGCAGCCGCGGATCGGGATACTCGAGGATGGTCAGCTTGGCCAAGGTCCGCTCTCAGGCGTTCGGTCGACTCCGCATTCTGCCCGCCGGCCGCTACGATGCTCGCCGATCCGCCGGCGAACCCTCGCGGCTGGCGTTCGCCGCTTGGGCTAATCACTTCGGCTGAGCGATATCCGTTGCGACATCAAGCCCCTACGGGCAGAATTTTAAGCAGTCTCTGATGTTGTGGCGTCGCCTAGGCCGCGCACGCTTCGTCAGTCGCCGCGATTGAACCGCGCCGCTCCCGGGAGTTTCAATGTTCGCGCTCCAGCAATCCATCCGCAGTGCCGCGCTGCGCGCCGGCAAGATGGCCTTGGCGACCGCCTGCCTTGCCGGCCCGGCCATCGCGGCTGCGCAGCCGGCCACGGTCCGCTACCCGGTCACCGAGGAGCAGCGGCAGACGGCCGGCCAGGTCGCGCAACTCGGCGTCCCGCTGTCGGCGCTGGCCGCCAACGCGCCCGATACCTACACCGTCAAGCGCGGCGACACGCTGTGGGACATCTCGAGCATCTTCCTCACCAGCCCGTGGCGCTGGCCGGAACTGTGGGGGATGAACAAGGCGCAGATCGCAAACCCGCACCTCATCTATCCGGGGCAGACGCTGCGCCTGGTCAAGAGCGACGGCCGGGCGCGGCTGGAACTCGCCGGCGGCGAGGCTGCCGCGGCCGGTGACGTGGTCCGGCTGTCGCCGACCGTGCGCGACCTCGGCAGTGACCGGGATGCGATTCCCAGCATCCCGAACCGGATCATCGAGCCGTTCCTGTCGCGGCCGGCGATCGTCTCGCCCGACGAACTGGCCAGGTATCCGCGCATCGTCGCCACCCAGGAGCAGCGGGTGCACGTGGGTGTCGGCGACACGGTCTTCGGCCGCGGCTTCACCGACGAGGCGATCGAGCGCTTCGCGATCTTCCGCCCGGCGCGGCCGCTGTTCGACCCGGACGACGTCGAACGCAGGCGGCCGATCGCCTGGGAGGCGTTCTACCTGGGCGTGGCGCAGAAGACGCGGGGAGGCGACATCGCCACCCTGCGCATCCTGGAGAGCACGCAGGAGATCGGCGTCGGCGACCGCCTGGTGCCGATCACCCGCGTGCCGGTGATCAACTACGTGCCGCGGCGGCCCGAGCAGCCGATCGACGGCCGCATCGTGTCGATCTACAGCGGCCTGGCCGAGACCGGCACGCAGAGCATCGTCACCCTGAACCGCGGCGCACGCCAGGGGATGCAGGTCGGCTACGTGCTCGCCTTGCTCGATGCCGGCGCAACCATCCGCGACCGCACCAGCGACCGGCGCGAACTCATCACCCTGCCGGACGAGCGCATCGGCGTCATGTTCGTGTTCCGCGTGTTCGACGAAATCTCCTATGCACTGGTGTTTCGGGTGACCAAGCCGGTCCGGGTCGGCGACCGCTTCACCCAGCCGGAGTAGCGGCGGGGTCGGCCCGCGCGCCGCGAAACGGCCGCCGCAGGGCGGCCGTTTTCCTTTGCGCCGCTCGCAGGCCGGCAGCCTCTCGCCGCCGCCGACGTCCGATATTCGCGTCGAGCGCCGAGCCGCGGGCCGCTACGCTTGCGGCATGGACCCCGCCGAACGCGACGCTTGGCTGCGGCTGACGCTGACGCCGGAGATCGGCCCGAGCACGGCGCGCATGCTGCTGGCCGCCTACGGCCTGCCGGAGGCGATCTTCGCCGCCGGCCGCGCGTCGCTGGCGCGGCACCTGCCCGGGCCGCTGGCCAGTGTGCTCGCCGCGCCGCCGCAGGCGACGATGGCTGCCGCGCTGCGGGCGACCGAACGCTGGCTCGAACTGGATCCGTCGCATGCGCTGCTGACGCTGGCCGACGAGGACTACCCGCCGCTGCTGCTGTCGACCGCCGACCCGCCGCCGGTGCTGTTCGCGGCGGGCCGGCGCGAACTGCTGCGCCGGCCGGCGCTGGCGGTCGTCGGCAGCCGTAGCGCCACGCAGCAGGGCGCGGCCAACGCCGAGTCCTTCGCGCAGCACCTGGCGCGGGCCGGGCTGACCATCGTCAGCGGCCTGGCGCTGGGCATCGACGCGGCGGCGCACCGCGGCGCGCTCAAGGCGCTCGACGACGGCGCCGACGCCTCGATCATCGCCGTTCTCGGCACCGGCGTCGACGTCGTCTATCCGGCCAGCAACCGCGCGCTGCACGAGTCGGTCCGCCGCCGCGGACTGCTGCTTTCCGAGTTCGCGCTCGGCACGCCCGGAATCGCGCACAACTTCCCGCGCCGCAACCGGATCATCGCCGGCCTGGCGCGCGGCGTGCTGGTGGTCGAGGCGGCGCTGCGCTCGGGCAGCCTGATCACCGCGCGGCTGGCGGCGGAGGCTGGGCGCGAGGTGTTCGCGCTGCCCGGCTCGATCCACTCGCCGACCGCGCGCGGCTGCCACCGGCTGATCAAGGAAGGCGCCAAGCTGGTCGAGTCGGCGCAGGACGTCCTCGACGAACTGCGCATCGAGGCGCAGGTCGCCGGCAGCCGGGCGCCCCGCCCCGCCGCGCACCAGGAACTGCTGGCGGCGCTCGGCTTCGACCCGGTCGACCTCGACACGCTGGCGGCGCGCACCGGCCGCGATGCCGGCGGCCTGGCGGCCGAGCTGCTCGAACTCGAACTGGCCCAAGATGTTGAGCGTCTGCCCGGTAACCGCTACCAGCGGTTGCGTTAGCCGGACCGCGCGCCGTTACCAGCCCGCCGCTTCGCCGCTACATTGGCGGCGAGCCGATGTTCGACGTCCTCGTCTACCTGTTCGAGAACTGCGCCGCCTTCCGGGCCTGCCGGGACGCCGACTCCATCACCCGGCGGCTGGCCGAGGCCGGCTTCGACGACGAAGAGATCACCGACGCCATTGCCTGGCTGCGCGACCTCGACCAGGTGACCAGCGACAACATCGCGCTGCGCGCGCCGGCCGACGGCGCCTTCCGCGTCTACGCCGGCTTCGAAACGAGCCGCCTGACGCCACGCGGCATCGCTTTCCTGGCGTTCCTCGAGGCCGAGGGGCAGCTGACGCCGACGCAGCGCGAGATCGTCATCGAGCGGGCGCTTGCCGTGCGCGAGGCGCCGGTGTCGCTGGCCAAGCTGAAGGTGACCGTGCTGATGGTGCTGTGGAGCCAGCAGGCGGACATCGACGCGCTGATGCTCGAGG
>JBHJND010000320.1:0-2855 GCA_048497655.1 Caballeronia novacaledonica | reverse complement strand
CGGCGCGCATCGAGGAGCTGCGCCACGCCAAGGAGGAAGGCATCGAGTTCTTCTTCCTGCACGCGCCGGTGGAGATCCTGGTCGACGGCGACGGCAACGTGCGCGGCATGAAGGTGCAGAAGATGATGCTCGGCGAGCCGGACGAGAAGGGCCGCCGCAAGCCGATCCCGCTCGACGAGTTCCTCGAGCTGGAGTGCGACACGGTGATCTACGCCCTGGGCACCAACGCCAACCCGATCATCACCAAGTCGACGCCGGGCCTGGCGCTGAACAAGTGGGGCTACATCGTCGCCGACGACTACACGCAGGCGACCAGCGTGCCGGGCGTCTTCGCCGGCGGCGACATCGTCACCGGCGGCGCCACGGTGATCCTGGCGATGGGCGCGGGCCGCCGCGCCGCGCGCGCCATCGGCGCCTATCTGGCCGGCGGCAAGAACAAGTGGCCGATGACGCAGGCCGACGCGGAGGCCTTCGTGCCGCCGACGCCGATCGGCGCGGCGCCGCCGGCGCAGCCGATCGCCGAGACGGTGAGCGGCGAAGTCAAACAGTGAACCGGCTTTCCGGACCAAGGAGCACCACATGAACGTCTGTCCACGCTGCCGCCGTCCGCTCGAGGACGACGAGCCCTATGTCTGCTGCGCCGGAGTCGAGCTGCGCTGGCGCTGCGCCGACTGCCGCAAGGTCAGCGAAGGCTTCGCTTTTCCCTACGGCATGTGCCCCCACTGCAAGGGCAAGCTGGAACTGCTCGACCGCGGCGCGATCCAGGGCGACGAGGCGATGGAGGCGATCCGCAAGGCCTTCGAGATCGAGCTCGGCGGCCACGCCTTCTACGAGCGCGCCTCGCGGGAGTCCAGGGACGAGGAGCTGCGCGAGCTGTTCGGCCGCTTTGCCGCGATGGAAAAGGAGCACATGGAGACGCTGTCGAAGCGTTACCACGCCGAGCTGCCGAAGCCGTCGGCGGACTTCCAGCTCGACCGCGCGGCGATCTTCGCCGGCGTCGACCGCAAGCCCGAGGACCCGGCCAACCTGTTCCGCATCGCCATCGCCTTCGAGCAGCGGGCAGTCGACTTCTTCACCAAGGAAGGCGAGCGGGCGCCGGCCGGTTCGGTCGAGCGCGAGCTGTACGGCGAACTGGCCGCGGAGGAGCGCGAGCACGTCGCGCTGCTGACCACCGAGTACCGGCGCTGGCAAAGCGGCAAGGCCGGCATCCTCTAGCCGTGGTCCGCGGTCTGTGACCCGTGGTCGGTCGTTCGATCACGGCGGACAGGTCGCGGGAAACGGATCACGGAAGACAGACGACGGACCACCGCCATGACTGAACGCTCGCACGTCCTCGACGGCAACGAAGCCGCGGCACGGATCGCGCACCTGACCAGCGAAGTGGTCGCGATCTATCCGATCACGCCTTCCTCGACCATGGGCGAACTGGCCGACGCCTGGTCGGCGGCCGGCCAGAAGAACATCTGGGGCATGGTGCCGCAGGTGATCGAGATGCAGAGCGAGGCCGGCGCCGCCGGCGCGGTGCACGGCTCGCTGCAGGCCGGCGCGCTGACCTGCACCTTCACCGCCTCGCAGGGCCTGCTGCTGAAGCTGCCCAACATGTTCAAGATCGCCGGCGAACTGACGCCGGCGGTGTTCCACATCGCCGCGCGAACGCTGGCGACACACGCGCTGTCGATCTTCGGCGACCACTCCGACGTGATGGCGGCGCGCACCACCGGCTTCGCCCTGCTCGCCTCGGCAAGCGTGCAGGAAGCGCAGGACATGGCGATGATCGCCTTCATGTCGACGCTGGCCTCGCGGGTGCCGTTCCTGCACTTCTTCGACGGCTTCCGCACCAGCCACGAGGTCAACAAGATCGACCTGCTGTTCGAGGAGGAGGTGCGCCAGCTGGTCGACGAGGACCTGATCAGGGCGCACCGCGCCCGTGCGCTGAACCCGGACGCGCCGGTGCTGCGCGGCTCGGCGCAGAACCCGGACGTCTTCTTCCAGGCGCGCGAGGCCTGCAACCCGTACTACGAGGCGGTGCCGGGCATCGTGCGCGGTGCGATGGACCGCTTCGAGAAGCTGACCGGCCGCCGCTACGGCTTGTTCGACTACACCGGGGCGCCGGATGCCGAGCGGGTGATGGTGCAGATGGGCTCCGGCACGGGCGCCTCGCGCGAGGCGGTGTCCAAGCTCGTCGCCGCCGGCGAGAAGGTGGGGCTGGTCACCGTGCGCCTGTACCGGCCGTTCGACGCGCAGGCGTTCGTCGCCGCGCTGCCGAAGACGGTGCGCGGCATCGCCGCGATGGACCGCACCAAGGAGCCGGGCGCGATCGGCGAGCCGCTGTACCAGGACGTGATCACCGCGCTGGCCGAGTGCTGGCCGGAGGGCGCGGCGCTGCCGCGCGTGATCGGCGGCCGCTACGGCCTGTCGTCGAAGGAGTACACGCCGGCGATGGCGAAGGCGGCGCTCGACGAGCTGCTGGCGGCGACGCCGAAACGTCACTTCACGGTCGGCATCGTCGACGACGTCACCCGCCTGTCGCTGAAGTGGGACGAGTCGTTCGACACCGAGGGGGCGGGCGTCACCCGCGCGGTTTTCTACGGGCTGGGCGCCGACGGCACGGTGGGCGCGACCAAGAACACGGTCAAGATCATCGGCGAGAACACGCCGCTGCACGCGCAGGGCTACTTCGTCTACGACAGCAAGAAGTCGGGCGCGATCACGGTGTCGCACCTGCGCTTCGGGCCGAAGCCGATCGACTCGACCTACCTGATCCGGCGGGCCGACTTCATCGCCTGCCACCAGTTCGAGTTCATGGAGAAGCTCGACGTGCTCGAGCTGGCCCGCCCCGGCGCCACCTTCCTGCT
>JBHJND010000319.1:0-1716 GCA_048497655.1 Caballeronia novacaledonica | reverse complement strand
AGGGTCGAGCGGCCCTGCCGCGCTGCGCTTCCCGGAGCGCCGCGGAACCCATACCGGGTATATGTACGGCGCGGCCTGCCGCGCCGGCTCCGGTGTCAACCGGCGGCGGGACTGGCGCGCTGATGGCAGGCCGTCCGCACGGCCGCGTCTGCCTGCATAATCCGGCCCCGCGCCGGCCCGGCCGCGCGTCACCAATCCACCGAACCAGGAGCAGGAACCCATGAACAAGCTGTTGATCGCCATGCTGACCGCCGCCTTCGCCGCTTCGCCGGTGCTCGCGCAGACGACCACCGCGCCGGCCAAGGACGAGAAGAAGGCCGAGGCAAAGAAGGATGCCGCTCCGGCCAAGACCGAAGCGAAGAAGGCCGAAGCGACCGACGCCAAGAAGGAAGAGGCGAAGAAGAAGCCCAAGGGCGGCTGCTAAGCCGTTTTCCGCGCTGCGCCACGAGGCGCGGCTGCGGCAGGCAATCGCCCGGGTCCGGTACCCGGGCGACTTTTTTGTGCACCGTCAATCGACGCAGGCGTGATCGTCCGGTACCCTACGGGGTACTGTCCCAGCAAGGAGGTCAACGATGAGTGCCATCAGCCCGGCGCCTTCGCTCGCCCGTGCCGAATCCCGGTCGCTGGCGGGCGATCGCCGCTTCATGAACCCCTACCTGGCCGGCTTCGGGCTCGGCCTGGTGCTGCTCGCCGCGTTCCTGATCATGGGCCGGGGCCTCGGCGCGACCGCCGCGTCCGGTTCGATCGTCGCCTGGCTGAGCGGCCTGGTCGCCCCCGAGTGGACGGCGGCCAACCCGGCGCTGAAGGGCTACTACGCCGATCCGCCGTGGGCCAACTGGACCGTCTACCTGATCGTCGGCGCCTTCGTCGGCGCGCTGGTCTCGGCCAAGCTGGCCGGCCGCATCCGCTACCGCGTCGAGCGCGGCCCGCACCTGAGCGTGCAGGCGCGGCTGGCGCTGGCCTTCGTCGGCGGCGCCGTGGCGGCGGCCGGCGCCAAGCTTGCCAAGGGCTGCACCAGCGGCCAGGCGCTGACCGGCGGCGCGCAGCTGAACGTCGGCAGCTGGATCTTCATGTTCGCCGTCTTCGCCGGCGCCTACGCGCTGGCCTACTTCGTGCGGAAGGAGTGGCGATGAAAACCGACCGGCCGTCCGTAGGTTTTCAGCTCCCCCCTGGGGGGACAGCCCGTAGGGCGAAGGGGGCCAAATGAACCTGCCCCTTTATGCCTATGAACTGATCAGCGAGTCGCAGGGGCTGCTGCTGGCGCTGCCGCTGGGCTTCGGCTTCGGCTGGTTCCTCGAGCGCGCCGGCTTCGGCAGCTCGTGCCGGCTGGGCGCGCAGTTCTACCTGTACGACATGACCGTGCTGAAGGTGATGTTCACGGCGATCATCACCGCGATGGTCGGCCTGTGGGGCTTCTCCGCCGCCGGGCTGCTCGACCTGTCGATGGTGTATCTCACGCCGACCTCGATCGGCGCGCAGATCGTCGGCGGCCTGCTGCTCGGCGCCGGCTTCATCATCGGCGGCTACTGCCCGGGCACTTCGGTGACGGCGGCGACCACCGGCAGCGGCGACGGCGTGGTGTTCATCGGCGGCTTCATGGCCGGCCTGATGATCTACGCGCTGCTGTTCCCGGGCCTGGAAACGTGGGCCAACGCGACCAGCCTCGGCGAGCTGACGCTGCCGCAGGCCTTCGGCGTGCCCTACGGCGCGCTGGTG
>JBHJND010000318.1:0-4972 GCA_048497655.1 Caballeronia novacaledonica | reverse complement strand
CGCAGCGCGCAGCTCGCGGTGAACGCACCGACGCTGGCGGTCGGCACGAAGGCCGAGCGCACGGGGCGCTTCACCATGGACGGCACCACCATCGAGGTGCGGTCGCTGCACGACGTACAGGGCTCGCCGCTGCCGCTGGAGGCGCCGATCGGCTACCTGTTCTCCCAGGGCGGGCGACCGGTCGGTGCGGTCGAGCTGAACGGCCCGGTGCCGCGGCTGTGGCGGCCGGCGGCCGGCGACCCGCTGCGCGAGCCGGTGACGCTCGCGGCACTGGCGCTGGCGCTGCTGTGGGACCCGGCGAACCGGACGCAATGACGGTGTCGGCGACGCTCAGCTCGAATCTCGAAACGCGAGGAGGACGCATGCCCCGCCTGCAGGACAGGATCGCGCTGGTGACCGGCGCCGCGCGCGGCATCGGCGCGGCGATCGCCCGGGCTTTCGTCGCCGAAGGCGCCACGGTGATCGTCACCGACATCAACGAGGCCGGCGCGCAGGAGCTGGCGCGGGTGCTCGGTCCGCCGGCGAGCGCGCGCCGGCTGGACGTGCGCGAGGAGCTGTCGTGGGCCGCGGCGATGGCGCACGTGCTCGATGCGCACGGCCGGCTCGACGTGCTGGTCAACAACGCCGGCATCACCGGGCTGGAGCAGGGTGCGCGGCACGACCCGGAGCACGCTTCGCTCGCCGACTGGCAGGCGGTGCACCGGACCAACCTCGACGGCACCTTCCTCGGCTGCAAGCACGCGCTGCGCACGATGCGCCGCGCCACACCGGGCGGCGCCGGCGGCTCGCTCATCAACATCTCGTCGCGCTCCGGCATCGTCGGCGTGCCGGCGGCGGCGGCCTACGCGAGCAGCAAGGCTGCCGTGCGCAACCACAGCAAGAGCGTGGCGCTGTACTGCGCCGAGCAGGGGCTGAAGGTCCGCTGCAATTCGATCCACCCGGCGGCAATCCTGACGCCGATGTGGGAACCGATGCTCGGCGAAGGCGAGGGGCGCGAGGCGGCGATGGCTGCGCTGGTCGCCGACACGCCGCTGCGGCGCTTCGGCGCGCCGGAGGAAGTGGCCGCGATCGCGGTGCTGCTCGCCGGCGACGAGTCGGCCTACGTCACCGGCGCCGAGTTCCACGTCGACGGCGGACTGCTCGCGGGCAGCGCGGCGGCACCGCGCACGGCGAGCTAGCGCGACGGGGCCTCCGGAGCGGGGCGGCGCCTGCGATCAGGCGGCCGCGTAGGTGGCTTGCGGGTCGAGCGGATAGATCGGCCGCCGCAGCTTGCGAAAGCCGAACAGCCCGTAGTCGGAGCTGCAGGTGCCGCGGCTGTCGCACTCGACGAGCTCGGCCGAGATCGGCACGAAGGTCGGCCGGCAGTACATGCGCGACTTCAGCAGCAGGAAGTCGAAGCCGCGCGGGTCGACGCCGACGCTCTCGAACACCGCCAGATCGAGCGGCTCCATCGGCCGCTCGCTGACCACCGCGGTGAAGGCCTCGTGCGCCAGCACCGCGGTGCGCCCCATGTTCCACGTCTCGCCGGTGTAGATCGGCCCGCTGATGCGGAAGCGGCCGTCGCCCAGCGTGCGCACGGTCACCTCGCAGTCGAGCGGCGGCGGCTGCGGCACCGGCAGGCCCTGCGGCACCTTGTTGCCGAGCGACACCTTGATGCGGCTGCCGGTGCCGGCGGCGAAGGCCTGCGCCACCGTCTGCGCGTCGGCAAGCGGGCCGACGCCGATGCCGGTCATGCCCTGGCGCAGGCTCTCCTCGAGCAGCGTGGTGGTGTCGCAGGTGCCGCCGCTCATCACGTTGTCGCCGTGGTCGAGCAGCAGCACCGGCCGGCCGGGCTGCCGCAGCCGGCGGGCGCGCGCGACGCTCTCGGCCAGCGGCTCGGATCGGTAGACGAAGCCGTCGCGCTCGGCCCAGGCCTGGCGTGCCAGCCGGTCGGCTGCCCGCTGCGCTTCGTCGCGGTCGCGGCCGACGGTGACGATCGACAGGCCGGCGTCGCGGATGTCGGCCAGCGAGAAGCCGGCGAAGACGCTGGCGGCGAGCAGCCCGTCGGCTTCCATCTGTCGCGCCTGCTGCACCGCGCGCTGCATCGCGCCTTCGCCGGTGGCGCTGCGCAGCGTGTGCGACAGCAGCGGCGGCTGCGCCCAGGCGACCTGCGGCCGCGCGCCGCCGTCGAGCCAGTCGAAAAGCAGCCGCGCCGCGTGCGCGCCGGTCTCGTACATGTCGACGTGCGGGTAGGTCTTGAAGCCGACCATCACGTCGGCTGCCTCCACCATCGCCTGCGTGATGTTGCCGTGCAGGTCTAGCGCCACCGCCAGCGGCACCTCGGGTGCGACGGCACGGATGCGGCGCAGCAACTCGCCTTCGCCGTCGTCGGCGCCTTCGGCCACCATCGCCCCGTGCAGGTCGAGCAGCACCGCGTCGCAGCCGCCGCGCACCGCCGCGACGATGCTGCCGGCCAGCCGCTCGTAGGCGGCACCGTCGACGATGCCGCTCGGGTTGGCCGTGGCATTGACCGCCACGTCGATCCCGTCGCCGCGCGCCGCCGCGGCGTCGATGAAGGCGCCGAGCCCGGTGCGCGTGCCGCGCGCGCTCGCCAGCGCCGCCGCGCCGAAAGCGGGACCGTCGGGGCCGAACGAGGCCAGCGGGGTTGCCACCGGCGAGAAGGTGTTCGTCTCGTGGTTGAGCCTGGCGGCAACGATCTTCACGGCGCGGCCTCGGTCGTCAGTCCTCGGGCGAGGGGCGGCTGGCGCGCTTGAGCACCGTGCCGGGCCGCGCGCCGGTGGAACGGCCGTCGCGCCAGACCGCCACCCCGTTGACGTAGACGGCGTCGATGCCGGCGGCCGGCTGCTTCGGCTGCGCGAAGGTGGCGGTGTCGTGGATGTGCTCCGGATCGAAGACGACCAGGTCGGCCGCCGCGCCCGGCGCGATCACGCCGCGGTCGGCCAGCCCGAAGCGCGCCGCCGGCAGCCCGGTCATCTTGTGGATGGCGGTCTCCAGCGAGAACAGGCCGCGGCGCCGCGCGTAGTGGCCGAGCACGCGCGGGAACGCGCCCCACAGCCGCGGGTGCGGAAAGACGTCGTGCGGCAGGCCGTCGGAGCCGATCATCGTCTCCGGGTAGGCGAGGATGCGCTCGATGTCGGCCTCGTCCATCGAGAAGTAGATCGCGCCGGCCGGCTGCAGCTCGGCGATCAGCGCCGCCACCGCCACGCCGCGCTCGAGCGCCAGTTCGTCCAGGTAGCGGCCGGCCGCCTCGGGGCGCGGCGTCGACCAGGCGATCAGCGTGCGGCTGGCCTGCGCCACCGCGTCGGCGCGCAGCACGGTCGAGGAGGCCGGATACGGGTAGCAGTCGAGGCACACGTCGGTGTCGATGCGCGCGTCGTCGAGCAGGGCGAGCGTCTCGCGCGAGCGGCCGAAGTTCGCCCGGCCGATGACCTTGTGGTGCGAGATGACCTGCCGCACGCGCAGCCGACGGGCGATCTCCATCGCCTCGCTCATCGACTCGAGCACGCGCGCGCCCTCGTCGCGGATGTGCGAGGCGATCAGCGCGTTGGTGCCGGCCAGCGGCGCGCACACGGCGCGGATCTCGTCGGCGGTGGCCGCCGCCGCCGGCGCGTAGTAGGTGCCGGTCGACACGCCGAGCGCGCCTGCATCGAGCGCCTCGGCCACCAGCGCCTGCATCTGCGCGATCTCGCGCCCGTCGGCCGGCCGGTCGAGCCGTGCCATGGTCATCACGCGCAGCGTGGTGTGGCCGACCAGCGCCGCGCTGTTGACGGCGGCCGGCTCGACGGCGAGCCGGGCAAAGTAGTCGGCGAACGAGTCGAATCGCTGCGTCTCGCCGTTGGCGACCAGGTTGATCGGCGGCACCGCGGCGCGGTTGCCCAGCGGCGCCAGGCTGATGCCGCAGTTGCCCACCACCACCGTGGTGACGCCCTGGCTCGCCTTCGGCGCCATCGACGGATCGGCAAGCAGCAGCCGGTCGTCGTGCGTGTGCACGTCGATGAAGCCCGGCGCCACCGCACGGCCGCGCAGGTCGAGCTCGGCCTCGGCATCGACCGCTTCCAGCCTGCCGACGGCGGCGATGCGGCCGGCCGCGAGCGCGATGTCGCCGTGCTGGCGGGCAGCGCCGGTGCCGTCGAAAATCACTGCGTTTCGCAGCAGCAGTTCGAAGGGGGATGGCATGGCCTCGTGCTTTGCCGTGGTGCGTCTATCCGTGTAGTCTGTTCCATTGTGGTGCGATCGACAAACGCCGCGGCGACGACCGCGCAGCAGATCGACGGGGGACCGCACCGCTCGAGTTCGTTGCTGGGAGACAGCGCGCCCGCTGCGGCGCGCGGCGGCGAGGCATCACCGGGAACGCCTCTTGCTTGGGTTTCCGCTGTGCACGCTGCCGCGGCAGGCGTCGGCGCGGCATTTTTTTACCACCTGGAGGAAGCATGAAGAACGGTCATTCGATCAGCTGGCGCGGTGCCGCGCTTGCCGTCGCGCTGGCGGTCGGCGTTGCGCTTGGCGGGCCGGCGCTGGCGCAGGGCAAGGTGCTGAAGTTCGTGCCGGAGGCGGATCTGCGGATCCTCGACCCGATCACGACCACCGCCTACGTCACGCGCAACCACGGCTACATGGTCTACGACGTGCTGTTCGCCACCGACGCCAAGTTCCAGGTCCAGCCGCAGATGGTGGACAAGTGGGAGGTCAGCAAGGACAACCTGACCTACACCTTCACCCTGCGCGACGGGCTGAAGTTCCATGACGGCCAGCCGGTGCGCTCGGCCGATTGCATCGCCTCGGTCGAGCGCTGGGCCAAGCGCGACGTGTTCGGCCAGCGCCTGGCCGAGATGACCGAGTCGTGGACGGCGGTCAACGACAAGACCTTCCGCCTGAAGCTGAAGAAGCCGGTCCCCTACGTGCTCGAGGCGCTCGGCAAGCCGTCGTCGAACGTGCCGTTCATCATGCCCGAGCGCATCGCCAGGACCGACGC
>JBHJND010000317.1:0-2125 GCA_048497655.1 Caballeronia novacaledonica | reverse complement strand
TTCGCTCTCGCTCGACCACGCGCGCCACGCCGGCATCGGCGGGCGGGGTGCGCAGCGCCGTGTGCCAGGCCGGCCGGCCCTCGGTGTCGTTGATCGGCTCGCCGGCGAACAGCTGCTCGCGCCAGCGCGGCAGTTCCGCCGCCTCGGCCAGCGCCAGCAGGAGCTTCCACGTTTCGTCGGTCGCCAGGTTGCGCGACAGGTCGACCTCGATGCCGGCCGCCTCGAAACGCCAGGAGCGGGCGCGCGCCGGGTCGGCGCGCAGCGCGGCATCGAGGCGAAACGACGACAGCGACTCGCGATGCCGTTGCAGGGCCTGCCAGGCGGGGCTCGAGTTGATGTTCATGATCGGTCAGCCGGTGCGGCCGTACTTGTCGTCGAAGCGCACGATGTCGTCCTCGCCGACGTAGTCGCCGCACTGCACCTCGATCAGCGTCAGCGGCACCCGGCCGGGGTTCTCCAGCCGGTGCTGGCTGCCCACCGGCACGTAGGTCGATTCGTTCGGCGCCAGCAGCACGTCCTTCTCGCCCACCGTCACCCGCGCGGTGCCGCTTACCACCACCCAGTGCTCGCTGCGGTGATGGTGCATCTGCAGCGACAGCGAGGCGCCAGGCTTGACCTCGATGCGCTTGATCTTGAAGCGCGGCCCTTCCTGCAGGGTCGTGTAGGTGCCCCACGGGCGGGCCACCGTGCGGTGCAGCCGGTGCGACTCGTGGTCGCGCCGCTTCAGCTCGACCACCACGTCCTTGACCTTCTGCGTCGAGTTGCGGTCGCACACCAGCAGCGCGTCGGGCGTGTCGACCACCACCACGTCGCGCAGGCCGACGGCGGCCACCAGCCGGTCCTCGCTCTGGATATGCGTGTTGGTGCAGTCAGCCATCACCACATCGCCGCTGACGGTGTTGCCGGCGGCGTCGGCCGGCAGTTCCTGCGCCACCGCCTTCCACGAGCCGATGTCGCTCCAGCCGAAGTCGCCGGGCAGCGCAACCACGTTCTCCGCCCGCTCCATCACCGCGTAGTCGATCGAGATGTTCGGCGCCTGCTCGAAGCTCGTGCGGTCCAGCTCGAGCCGGTGCGGGAACTTGGCGTCGACCCTGGCGTAGGCGAGCGCCGCGCGCGCCGCCTCGATCACCTCCGGCGCCAGCTGCTCAAGCGCGCCGACGATGATGGCCGGCGTGAAGCAGAACATGCCGCTGTTCCACAGGAAGTGGCCGGGGGCCAGGTACTCGGCCGCCTTGTCGGCGTCCGGCTTCTCGACGAAGCGCCTGACCACCGCGGCGCCGTCGGCGTCGGGCGCGGCGCACTCCAGGTAGCCGAAGCCGGTCTCCGGCATGGTCGGCCGGATTCCGAACAGCACGATGCGGCCGGCCAGCGCCAGCTCGCGCGCCTGGGCGACGAGCATGGCGAAGCGCGGCTCGTCCTGGATCAGGTGGTCGGCCGGCAGCACCAGCAGCGGCTCCTCGGCGTGGCCGGCGCCGGCGGCCCACAGCGCGGCGGCGGCGATCGCCGCCGCCGTGTTGCGGCCGATCGGCTCGAGCAGCAGCTGCGTCGAGCGCGGCGCGGCGCTGCGCATCGCCTCGATTTCCTCGCTGGTGCGGAAGCCGTACTCCTTGTTGGTGACGATCAGGCAGTCGCGGCAGCCGGCCGCCACCGCGCGGGCCACGGTCCTCTGCAGCAGCGACGCGCCGTTGCCCAGCCGCATGAACGGCTTCGGCATGGCCTCGCGCGAAACCGGCCACAGCCGGGTGCCCGAGCCGCCGGACAGGATCACCGCAAGCATGGTGTCTTTCCCCAGTGGACTTGTTGTTTGCGCGCCCGGCGCCTGCCAGGCGGCGAGCGAAAGCGGATTATCGCCGATGGTCCCTGCGCGATAGCGACGACGGCCAACCGTACAATCGCCGCGCGACGGCCGCTGGTGCCTCGGCAAGCAGCGGCCGGCGAGGCCTGCCAACCTCGCCGCCACGCCCGCCGCCCATGACTCGCACACTCGACCCATCGCTGTTCAAGGCATACGACATACGCGGCGTCGTCGACCGCACGCTGACCACCGACGCGGTGCGGGCGATCGGCGCGGCCCTTGGTGCCGAGGCGATTGCCCTCGGCCGGCAGGAGATCGTCGTCGGCCGCG
>JBHJND010000316.1:0-2443 GCA_048497655.1 Caballeronia novacaledonica | reverse complement strand
TTGACATTGATGCCGTAGCGGCCCCACTCGAGCGCCTGCGCGCGGGTCATGTGCACCACCGCCGCCTTGCTCATGCAGTACACGCCGATCTGCGGCAGCACTCGCAGCCCCGCCACCGAGGCGATGTTGACGATGCGGCCGCGGAAATTCGGCGTGTCCCTGGCGCGGCCGATCATCTGCCGGGCCACCGCCTGGGCGACGAAGAACGAGCCGCGCACGTTGGTGTTGAAGACGTAGTCGAAGTCGGCCGCCTCGACCTCGGTCAGCCGCTGCACCGTCGACACGCCGGAGTTGTTGACCAGGATGTCGATCGGGCCGACAGTCGAGCCGACCTCGTCGATCGCCGCCTTGATCGCGTCGTGGTCGGTCACGTCGAGCGAAACCGCGTGCGCCGCGCCGCCGGCCGACTCGATCTGCGCCCGCAGTTCCTTCAAGCGGTCCATCCGCCGCGCCGCCAGCACCACCAGCGCGCCGTTGGCCGCCAGCACGCGCGCGAAGCGGTCGCCCAGCCCGCTGCTGGCGCCGGTGACCAGCGCCACCTTCTCCTTCAGATTGGTCCTCATCGCCCTGCCCTCTGTCGACGGGAAAGGATGATGGCACACCGGCAAATAGAATCCTTCCTCCAGAGAAACGCCGGACAATCTCGACGGTCACTTGCCTGGGAGCGGCGATGCAGGACATTGAACGCGAATCGATGGAATTCGACGTCGTGATCGTCGGCGGCGGGCCGGCGGGGCTGGCGGCGGCGATCCGGATCAAGCAACTGACGGCGCAGAAGGGCTCGGAGGTCAGCGTCTGCGTGCTGGAGAAGGGCTCCGAGGTCGGCGCGCACATCCTGTCCGGCGCGGTGATGGACCCGATCGCCATCGGTGAACTGTTTCCCGACTGGAAGGCGCGCGGCGCGCCGCTCACGACGCCGGTGACCGAGGACCGCTTCTACATATTCACCGAGAAGGGCGCGATCTACAACCCGCACTGGCTGCTGCCGAAGTGCTTCATCAACGACGGCTACTACATCGTCAGCCTGGCCAATGTGGTGCGCTGGCTGGGCCAGCAGGCGGAAGCCCTCGGCGTGGAGATCTTTCCCGGCTTCGCCGCCGCCGAGGTGCTGTACGACGAGGCGGGTGCGGTCAAGGGCGTGGCCACCGGCAACATGGGCATCGGCAAGGACGGCCAGCCGACCGCCGGTTTCCAGCCGGGCATGGAACTGCACGGCAAGTACACGCTGTTCGCCGAGGGCGCGCGCGGCCACCTCGGCAAGCAGGTGATCCGCAAGTACGCGCTCGACTCCGGCCGCGACCCGCAGACCTGGGGCATCGGCATCAAGGAGGTGTGGGAGCTCGATCCATCGAAGCACGTGCCGGGGCTGGTGCTGCACAGCGCCGGCTGGCCGCTGGACAACAGTACCTACGGCGGCGGCTTCATGTACCACTTCGAGAACAACCAGGTTTCGCTTGGCCTGGTGGTCGGGCTCAGCTACACCAATCCCTACCTGGAACCGTTCCAGGAGTTCCAGCGCTACAAGACGCACCCGACCATCCGCGCCTTCCTGGAGGGCGGCAAGCGGGTCGCCTACGGCGCGCGGGCAATCAACGCCAGCGGCCTGCAGAGCCTGCCGAAGCTCGCCTTCCCCGGCGGCGCGCTGATCGGCTGCGACGCCGGCTTCCTGAACGCGCCACGGATCAAGGGCTCGCACGCGGCGATCAAGAGCGGCATGCTGGCCGCCGAGGCGGCGGCCGAGGCGCTCGCCGCCGGGCGGGCCGGCGACGAACTGGCCGCCTACCCGGCCGCCTTCGAGAAGAGCTGGCTGCACGAGGAGCTTTACCGCGCGCGCAACTTCAAGCCTTACCTCGACAAGGGGCTGGCCACCGGGGCCGTGCTGTGGGGCATCGACCAGATCGTCTTCCGCGGCAAAGCGCCGTGGACGCTGCACCGGACGCTTGCCGACCACCAGAAGCTGCGACCTGCCGCCGAGTGCGCACCGATTGAGTACCCGAGGCCGGACGGCACCATCACCTTCGACAAGCTCTCCTCGGTATTCCTGTCGAACACCAACCACGAGGAGAACCAGCCGGCCCACCTGACGCTGAAGGATGCCTCGGTGCCAGTGGCGACCAACCTCGCCCGCTATGGCGGCCCGGAGAGCCGCTACTGCCCGGCCGGCGTCTACGAGTTCGTCGAGGCCGACGGCGGCCAGAAGCTGCAGATCAACTTCCAGAACTGCGTGCACTGCAAGACCTGCGACATCAAGGACCCGACGCAGAACATCGTCTGGGTCACGCCCGAGGGCGGCGGCGGCCCGGTCTATGCCGGCATGTGACGACGAGGATGAAGCCGTGACTCAGGAAGAAGCCCCATCCTTCGGATTCGACGACGCTGCACTGGCTGCGCTGCCGCTCGTCTACCAGCCAGGCCTCTGCGACGGCCAGGTGGTGATGGTCTC
>JBHJND010000315.1:0-3982 GCA_048497655.1 Caballeronia novacaledonica | reverse complement strand
GTCGCCGAGCACGTTGAGCATCACCGCCGGCACCAGCTGCGCCGGCGAGGCGAGCGGCATCCCGGCCAGCGCGCGCGCCTGCTGCTCGAACTGGCTGGCGGCGCAGGCGTCGATGGTCAGGTGGCCGGAGTTGTGCGGCCGCGGCGCGATCTCGTTGACCAGCACCCGGTCCTCGGCAAGCACGAACATCTCGACGCACAGCACGCCGACATAGTCCAGCGCCGCCGCCAATTTGCGCGCGATCTCGGCCGCCTTCGCCGCCACCTGCGGCGAGACGCGCGCCGGCGCGATGGACACGGCGAGGATGCCGTTGCGGTGCTCGTTCTCGATCAGCGGAAAGGTGACCGCCTGCCCGTCGGCGCCGCGGCAGACGATGCAGGAGACCTCGCGCTGCAGCGCCAGCCGCTTCTCCAGCACACAGGGAACGCGGCCCATCCTGGTCCACGCCGCGACCGCCTCTTCGCGCGAGCCGACTGCGGCCTGCCCCTTGCCGTCGTAGCCGAGCCGCGCCGTCTTCAGGATGCCCGGGAAGAGCGCCTCGGGGGCACGCTGCAGGTCGTCGACCCGCTCGACGATCCTGTGCGGTCCGACCTCGATGCCGTGGGCGACCATGTAGCGCTTCTCGGCGATGCGGTCCTGCGCCACCGCCACCGCATCGGCCGCCGGCCGCACCGGCACGCGGTCGGCCAGCCGGCGCAACACCGAGGCGGGCACGTTCTCGAACTCGATGGTGACCGCGCCGCAGCGCCCGGCCATCGCGGCGAGCGCCGAGTCGTCTTCGTACGGTGCCTGCAGGTGCTCGTCGCACACCGCGGCGGCCGGGCTCGCCGGATCCGGATCGATGACCAGCACCTTGTAGCCCATGCTCGCCGCCGCCATGGCAAACATGCGGCCGAGCTGGCCGCCGCCGAGCAGGCCGAGCCAGCTGCCGGGGGCAATGGGCGTCGAGGCGGCGCTCATCGATCGAGGCGGGACGCGCGACGGCTCGCGGTCGGCAACGGCGCTACAACGGCAGCGTCATGTTGCGCGCCCGCTCGGTCTGCGCGGCGCGGAACTGGGCCAGCTTCTGCGCCAGGTCGGCGTCGGCGGTGGCGAGCATCGCCACAGCGAACAGGCCGGCGTTCGCCGCGCCCGCCTCGCCGATGGCGAAGGTGGCCACCGGAACCCCCTTCGGCATCTGCACGATCGACAGCAGGCTGTCCTCGCCGCGCAGGTAGCGCGACGGCACCGGCACGCCGAGCACCGGGATCACCGTCTTGGAGGCAAGCATGCCCGGCAGGTGAGCCGCGCCGCCGGCGCCGGCGATGATGACGCTCAGGCCGCGCGCGCGCGCCTCCTCGGCGTAGGCGAACATCTCGTCGGGCGTGCGGTGCGCCGAGACCACCCTCGCCTCGAACGGCACGCCGAACTCCTTCAGCACCTCGCAGGCGTGCTGCATGATGTCCCAGTCGGAGTTCGAGCCCATCACCACGCCGACCACCGGCGCTGCGCGCGTCTTGCCGTTCATCGTCGAGGCCTTCGCCAAAGCGCGGATTGTATCGGCTCGCCTCTCGGCGGCAGCGCTGCTGGCGGGCTTCGCCCGTCACGCCGGACGGTTCGCCAATCCGTCCTGCACCACCCCGTCGGCGACCAGCGCGTCGATCTCGGGCTCGCCGTAGCCGTGCTCGCGCAGCACCTCGCGGGTGTGCTCGCCGAGCAACGGCGCCGGCCGCCTGATCGACGCCGGCGTGGCCGAGAAGCGGATCGGGCAGCCGATGCTCTTCACCGGGCCGGCCTGCGGGTGATCGGTCTCGACCACCATCTGCCGCGCCAGCGTCTGCGGGTGCGACAGCGCCTCACCGATCGAGTGCACCGGCCCGGCCGGCACGCCGGCGGCATCGAACGCCGCCAGCCACTCGGCGCGCGTGCGCTTGGCGAGCACCGAGTTCATCAGTCCGACCAGCGCCGGCAGGTTCTCCTTGCGCGCGGTGTTGCTGGCGAAACGCGGGTCGGCACGCCACTCGGGGTGGCCGAGCACCTCGGCGATGCGTTCCCAGTTGGCCTGGTTGGCGCCGCCGATGTTGATCCAGCCGTCGGCCGCGTGGAACGCCTGGTAGGGCGCGGCGAGGATGTGCGCCGAGCCGGTCGGCCCCGGCGAGGCGCCGGTGGCGAAGTACACCGAGGCGTGCCAGAAGGTCTGCTGCAGCGCCGCCTCCATCAGCGAGGTGTCGACCACCTGTCCCTCGCCGGTGCGCAGCTTGTGCGCCCACGCCGCCGTGATGCCGAGCGCGGCGAGGATGCCGCCGTTGATGTCGGACACCGGCGGGCCGACCTTGGCCGGCGGGCCGCCCGGCTCGCCGGTGATCGACATCAGCCCGCCGAAGCCCTGCGCGATCAGGTCGAAGCCGCCCTTGTCGGCGTATGGGCCGCTGTGGCCGTAGCCGCTGACCGCGCAGTAGATCAGGCCGGGGTTGGCCGCGCGCAGCACGTCGACGCCGAGGCCGAGCTTCTCCATCGTGCCGGTACGGAAGTTCTCCAGCAACACGTCGGCGCGCTGCGCCAGCCGCAGCAGCACCTCGCGCCCCTGCGCGTGCTTCAGGTTCAGCGCCAGGCCGCGCTTGTTGCGGTTCATCATCAGGAACGGCGCCGACACTCCGTTGATGCGCGGGTCGGTGTAGCCGCGCGAGTCGTCGCCGCCGGGCAGCTTCTCGACCTTGATCACGTCGGCGCCGAGGTCGGCGAGCATCATGCCGGCGGTCGGCCCCGACATGATCTGCGCCAGTTCCAGCACGCGCATGCCGGCCAGCGGTCCCTGCTTCGCCTGCGTCATGCCCTCACGCCTCCGGCGGCAATTGCGCTCACCTGCCGACGAACCCCGGCTCTTCCTTCGCCAGGAACGCCGCGCAGCCGATGCGGAAGTCCTCGGTGTCGAAGCAGTCGAAGCACTCGTCGCGCTCGGCGTCGGTGAGCGGACGCGGATCGGCCAGGCGGCGGGCGAACTTCTTGTGCCAGCGCGCCGCGAGCGGCGCGCCGGCGGCGATGCGCTGCGCGGCCGCGCGCGCCTCGGCGGCGACCTCGCCATCGGCCACGACGCGCGTGACCAGCCCCTTCTCCTTCGCCTCGGCAGCATCGAAGATCCGCCCTTCGAGCAGGATCTCCAGCGCCACCGCGCGGCCGACCAGCCGTACCAGCGGTGCCATCTCCGCATGGGCCATCACCAGCCCGAGGTTCTTGATCGGCGCGCCGAAGCGGCTCGATTCGCCGCAGATGCGGATGTCGGCCAGCGAGGCAATCTCCAGGCCGCCGCCGACGCAGATGCCGTCGATCTGAGCGACGATCGGCTGGCGGCAGTCCTCCAGCGCCTTCGCCGTGGCGTGCATCACCGCGCCGTACTCGATTGCCTGCGCCTTGCTGGCGCGCTCGGTGGCGAACTCGCCGATGTCGTTGCCCGGCGAGAACGCCCTGCCGCCGGCGCCGCGCAGCACGATGCAGCGCACTGAGTCGTCGGCCGACAGCGTCGTGACCGCCTCGCCGAGCGCGCGCCACATCGACCTGGTCAGCGCGTTGAGCTTCTCCGGCCGGTTCAGCACCACGGTGGCGATGAAGCCGTCGCGGCTCACCAGGATCGACGAATCGCCCACTGCACCTCCGGTCAGCCGGCCGCGCCGCCGGCTCGGACGAAGCCCGCCGCCGCGCCACCGGCGGGTAACGGCGCCCGGCCCGCCTTCACCTTCCGCGCAGCCTGCGCCAGGCCGACGAGAGCGCCGGCCAGAACAGCATCACCAGCGCCAGCGTCGTGATGCTGCCGACCAGCGAGTTCGACCAGAACACGCCGAGCTCGCCCCTGGAGGCGAGCATGCTCTGGCGGAAGGCGTTCTCGGCGCGGTCGCCGAGCACCAGCGACAGGACCAGCGGCGCCAGCGGGTAGTCGAGCTTCTTCATCACGTAGCCGAGGATGCCGAAGACGATCATCAGCCACACGTCGAGCATCGCGTTGTGCACC
>JBHJND010000314.1:0-4975 GCA_048497655.1 Caballeronia novacaledonica | reverse complement strand
GCGCAACTGCTGGCCGGGGCCGGCCTGCTCGACGACTCCGACGCGCTGCTCAAGGCCGAGCTGCAGCGCTCCGCCACGCCGTACTACCTGATGCTCGGGCTGGCCGCCAACGCGCGCAAGCGCGGTGACGCCGCGGCGGCGCTTTCCTGGTACGAGCAGGCGTATGCCGGCGCGCAGGGCCCGGCGACGCGGCTGCAGTGGGGCGCGAGCTACGTGCGGGCGCTGATCGAGCTGGCGCCGGCCGACGAGGCGCGCATCGAGCGCGCCGCGCGCAGCGTGCTCGGTGAACTGGAGCCGAAGCCGGAGACCTTCCACGCGCGCAACCTCGCGGTGCTCAACCGCCTGGGCAGCCGGCTGGCCGACTGGAACAAGGACGGCAGCCACGGCGCGGTGCTGGCGCGCCTGCGCGGGCAGCTGGCCGCGCTGTGCGCGCAGTTGCCGGCGCAGGCGCCGGAGCGGGCGACCTGCGGCGACGCGCTCGCGCCACGCGCCGGCTGAGGAGCCGCGCCCGCGGCTGCCGCAGATGAACGCGCCGGCGCTGGACCTGTTCCTGTGCGGCGACGTGATGACCGGCCGCGGTATCGACCAGTTGCTGCCGCAGCCGGGCCGGCCGAACCTCTACGAGGGCTACGTCACCGACGCGCGCGACTACGTGCGGCTGGCCGAGCAGGCGAGCGGGCCGATCCGGCGGCCGGTCGCGCTCGACTACGTCTGGGGCGAAGCGCTGGCCGAGATCGACCGCCGCTCGCCGCAGCTTCGTATCGTCAACCTGGAGACGGCGATCACCACCTGCGAGGACGCTTGGCCGGGAAAGGGCATCCACTACCGGATGCACCCGGCCAACGCCGGCTGCCTGGGCGCGGCGCGCATCGACGCCTGCGTGCTCGCCAACAACCACGTGCTCGACTGGGGCCGCGCGGGGCTCGCCGAGACGCTGCGCGTGCTGCACGAAGCGGGCATCCGCACGGCCGGGGCTGGCGCCGACGAGGAGCAGGCGGCGGCGCCGGCCGTCTTCGAGTTTCCCGGCGGCGGGCGGCTGCTGCTGTTTGCCGCGGCGGACGAGGCGAGCGGCGTGCCGCGCCGCTGGCGGGCGACGCACGCCGAGTCGGGCGTCCGTCTGCTCGACGAGGTCAGCGCGCGAGGAGCGCAGCCGCTGGCGCGCGCGATCGCCGCGCAGCGGCGGTCCGGCGACACGGTGATCGTCTCGCTGCACTGGGGCGGCAACTGGGGCTACGCGATCGGCCGCGACGAGCGCGCGCTTGCGCACACGCTGGTGGAGGCCGGCGCCGATCTGGTGCACGGGCACTCATCGCACCACGCGCGCGGCTTCGAGGTCCATCGCGGGCGGCTGATCCTGTACGGCTGCGGCGACTTCATCAACGACTACGAGGGGATCGGCGGCCACGAGAGCTACCGCGGTGACCTCGCGGTGGCGTACTTCGTGCGCCTCGCCGACGGCGGGCTGGACGAGCTGACGCTGGTGCCGTTCCGGTCGCGGCAGCTGAGCCTGCGGCGCGCCACGAGCACCGACGCGCACTGGCTGCTCGACACCCTGAATCGCGAATGCCGGCCGTTCGGCGTGCAGCTGACGCTCGGCTCCGATGGCAGTCTGCGCCTGGCCGACGTAGGCTGACGTCTCCCTGTTTCCCGGCGGGAGAGGGATTGGAGCTGAGAGGAGGGCAAGTGACCAAGGCGCGAGGCAAGCAGGCGACGGCGGGCGGCGACACGCATGCCGCCGCGCTCGCCTACGCCGCGCGCGGCTGGTCGGTGATCCCGATCGAGCCGCGCGGCAAGCGGCCGCTGCTGCCCTGGCTCGAGTTCCAGCAGCGCCTCGCCGCGGCGGACGAGATCGAGGGCTGGTTCCGCCGCTGGCCCGATGCGAACGTCGGACTCGTCACCGGGCGCGTGTCGGGGCTGGTCGTCGTCGACGTCGATCCGCGCCACGGCGGGCAGGCAAGCCTCGAACGCCTGCGCGACGAGCACGGGCCGCTGCCGCGAACGGTCGAGGCGGAAACGGGTGGCGGCGGCCGCCATCTGTATTTCGCCTATCCGGGCGCGTTGGTGCACAACCGCGTCGGCATCCTGCCGGGCATCGACCTGCGCGCCGACGGCGGTTGCGTGGTCGCGCCGCCGTCGCGCCATCCCGGCGGACGCCGCTACCGGTGGGCCGAAGGCAGCAGCCCGGACGATCTGCCGCTCGCCGCACTGCCGGCCTGGCTGCTGCCGGCCGCGGACGTCGACGGGCCACGCGGCCATCCGCTGGCGCACTGGCGCGAACTGGTGCGAGGCGACGTCGCCGAGGGCAGGCGCAACAACACGCTGGCCTCGCTCGCCGGCCACCTGCTCTGGCATGGGGTCGACCCGCCGGTCGTCCTCGAGCTGCTGCACGCTTTCAACCGCGTGCGCTGCCGGCCGCCGCTGCCCGACGACGAGGTGGCGCAGGTGGTGGCGAGCATCACGCGGCTGCACGAGCGCGGCCGCGACGAGTGAGCCGTCCGTGCATCGGCAAGCTGCCCGCGTCACGACCATGCTCCAGGGAAAGCTGACGATGCCCGCCGGCCAGGCGAACGAACCGCGGGGGCGCCTTCTCGCCTGGGTCCCGGTGCTGGCGTCGATGCTGTTCACGGCAGTGGCGCTGCTGCCCGAACTGCGCCCGGTCCCGAGCCTGAACGACGACGCCTTCCACTTCCTGCTCGTCCAGGAAGCGAGCGACGCGCTGCGAAGGGGCGAGAACATCACCGACTTCTGGTCGCCGGTGCTGGAGCTGGGCTTCCCGCAGTTCCTCTACTACCAGCACCTGCCGCACCTCGCCGTCGTCCTGCTCGACCGCCTCACGGCGGGCGGCGTCGGGCTGATGACGTGCTTCAACGCCGTCCGCTACCTGCTGCTGGTCGGCTTTCCGCTCACCGTCTACTGGTCGCTCAGGCGGCTCGGCTTCGCCGCGCCCGGCGCGGCGCTGGCGGCGGCGCTCTCGCCGCTGTTCTCCGGCAGTTTCAACTACGGCTTCGAGTACGACAGCTATGTCTGGCGCGGCCTGGGCATGTACACGCAGTTGTGGGCCATGCACCTGTCGCTCGTGTCGCTGGCGCTGCTCGCGACCTGGCTCGATCGCGGCAAGGGGCTCCTAGCGGCGATCGTTGCATTGTCGGCGCTGATCCTGTCGCACCTGGTCTATGCGTACATGACCGGCATCAGCGCGGTGTTCTTCCTGCTGTGGGGCATGCGGCCGGGCAATGCGCGCGAGCGGCTGCTGCGCTTCGCCGCGGCCTGGGCGGCCACTGCGCTGGTCACCGCCTACTTCTGGCTGCCGTTCCTGCTGTCGAGGCAGTACCTGTCGGCATCGCCCTACCTGGAGCGGTGGAAGTACGACTCCTTCGGCGCTGCCGTGGTGCTGCGCAGGCTGCTGACCGGCACCTTGTTCGACCACTCGCGGCTGCCGGTCGTCACCGTCCTGGTGCTCGCCGGCTTCGTGGCGGCGCTGCTCGCGCGCACGCGTGAGGGCCTGCTTGCCGCGGGCTTGTTCGTCCTCTGGCTCGCGCTGTACTTCGGGCGCGTTACCTGGGGTGCGCTCGCCGACCTGCTGCCGATGCACGACGGCCTGATCATGCATCGCTTCGTCGGCGGCGTTCACCTGGCGGCGCTGATGCTGATTGCCGTCGGCGGCGACCGGCTGTGGGCGTTCGCCTCGCGCGCCGGCAGGCGCCAGGCGGCGCTGTTCACGCTGCTTGCCCTGCTGATCATGTCGCCGGCGCTGATCGAGCGGCACGCTTTCTACCGGCTGAACGACGCCTACCTGTCGCGCAGCGAGGCCGCGCTGGTCGCCGACGCGAACGCAGCGGCGATCCTCGACCGGCTGAAGCGCCTGCCGCCCGGGCGGACGTTCGCCGGCCTGCGATCGGGCTGGGGCAAGGAGATGAAGATCGGCGACCTCGCCTTCAGCGACCTGCTGACCTTCGAGCGGATTGCCGCCGTGTCGGCCCCGTACCAGGCGCTGTCGCTGAACTCGGACCTGCTGTGGGACTTCGACTATCGCAACGACAGTGACTACGAGGTCTTCAACGTCCGCTACGTGGTGGCGCCGAGCGCCGAGCCGATGCCCGGATTCCTCGAACTCGTCGAACGGCGGGGCCGCTACGCGCTGTACGAGGCGAGGACCGGCGGCTACTTCGCCGTCGGGCGCTCGGAGATCGCCTTCTCCGGGCGACAGCCGCAGTTCCTGCCGGCGGCGCGCTCCTGGCTGCGCAGCCCGCTGGTCGCCGCGCGCCAGTTCCCGCAAGTGGCGCTGGGCGGCGCGGCCGGCGCGCCGCCGCAGCGCACCTACCCGCTGGCGGAGGCGGCGCGGTTGCTGCCTTCGCTCGTCGAACGGCCGCCGCCCGCCGGCCGGGTGCTCGGCGAGACGGTCGCGCCGCAGTCCTACGCGGCCAGCGTGGCGCTCGACGAGCCGGCGACCGTCGTGCTGAAGGTCACCTACCACCCGAACTGGCGGGCGACGGTCGACGGAGTCGAGGTGCCGGCGACGATGGTGATGCCGAGCTTCATAGGGATCGCGCTGCCGCCGGGGCGGCACCAGGTCAGCCTGGTCTACCGCAGCGACCCTCGGCGCACCCTCCTGCTCGCCGCCGGCGCGGCGACGCTCGTCCTCGTCGCCGCCGTTGCCGCGTACCGCCGGCATCGGCGAGCGGCGCGCGACCGCGGCTAGCGCTGCACGCGCCCGGCCGTCGACGCCGGTTCGGCGGGGTCCGCCTTGAAGACGAAGCGGCGCGAGGCGGTGAAGTTGAAGCCGAGGCCGGCGAGCGCGCCGACCGCCACGCCGAGCAGCGGGACCCAGGTGCCGGCCGGCAGCAGCGTCACGACCACGCTGTAGCTGCCGTAGTTGACCAGCGCGCCGAGGGCGTTGGTGGCGATGAAGCGCGCCCACTGCCGGCCCGGCGGCGAACGGTCGGCGAAGGTGATCCGGCGGTTCAGGTACCAGGTG
>JBHJND010000313.1:0-3653 GCA_048497655.1 Caballeronia novacaledonica | reverse complement strand
GTGATCAAGAAGATGAAGGGACTGGGGCGCGGCCTCGATGCGCTGCTGGGCTCCGAACCGCAGGCCATCGCCACGTCGGCGCCGCCGCAGCTGCCGATCGATCGGCTGCAGCCGGGCCGCTACCAGCCGCGCACGCGGATGGATGCCGAGGCGCTTGCCGAACTGGCCGAATCGATCAAGGCGCAGGGAGTCATCCAGCCGATCCTGGTCCGGCCGGCCGGCGGCGACCGCTACGAGATCATTGCCGGCGAGCGCCGCTTCCGTGCGGCGCAGATGGCCGGGCTGGCCGAGGTGCCGGTCACCGTGCGCGACGTGCCGGACGAGGCGGCGCTGGCGATGGCGCTGATCGAGAACATCCAGCGCGAGGACCTCAATCCGCTCGAGGAGGCGCAGGGCGTGCAGCGGCTGGTCCGCGAATTCACCTTCACGCACGAGCAGGCCGCGGCGGCGATCGGCCGCTCGCGCAGCGCCACCTCGAACCTGCTGCGGCTGCTCAACCTCGCCGCGCCGGTGCAGGAGATGCTGATGGAAGGGCGGCTCGACATGGGCCATGCCCGCGCCCTGCTGGCGGTCGATGCGGCGACCCAGGTGCAGCTCGGCCACCAGATCGTGCTCAAGGGGCTGTCGGTGCGCGAGGCCGAGGCGCTGGTGGCGCGGACGCAGCGTGCGCAGTCGTCGGCCGGCCGGGCGGCGCCGGCTCGCAGCCGCGACCTGGAGCGATTAGAGGAGGAACTCTCCGACGCCCTGGCGGCGACGGTGCGCCTGCAGGTCGATGCACGCGGCAAGGGCCGGGTCGTGATCCAGGTTTCCGGACTCGACCAGCTCGACGGAATCGTGGCGCGCCTGAAGGGCTGATCGGGCGGTCGGCGGACGCCTGTTGCGCCGCAACCGAAATTTGACCCACCCTCGACCCGCCTCTTAGAATCCTCGGGCTTTACGGAATTCGTTGTGCTGCGGGAGCGGTCGCCACGGGGGAGAGCCGGGGCGCAACCGGAGCGGGTCGATGTTTCGCGTTGTTCTCCTGCAGTGCGTCGCCGCGTTGCTGGCTACAGTGGTGGCGTGGGCGCTGGGCGGTACGGCGGCGGCATGGTCGGCGCTGGCCGGCGGCGCGGCCTGCGTGGTGCCCAACGGCCTGTTCGCGCTGCGGCTGGCCGCCGCGGCGCGGCGCCCGCAGGGCACCACCGCGGCAACGTTTTTCGTGGGGGAGTTGCTGAAGGTGGGCTCGACGGTGGCGCTGCTGGCGCTGGTCGTCTGGGCGTACCGGGATCTGGTCTGGCTGGCGATGATCGCTTCGGTCATCGTGACTCTGAAAAGCTACTTGATCGCCCTGATCTGGCGCTGAACAACGGAACGACACCATGGCGAGCAGCCAGGCCCCGACAGCCACCGAGTACATCGTCCACCACCTGACGCACCTGTCGACGGGCAAGCAGAAGTTCATCGTCGACTTCTCCGTCATCAACCTCGACACGATCATCTTCTCGGTCGCCTGCCTGGCGCTGACGCTGTTCCTCCTGCACCGCGCGGCGCGCGCCGCCACGCCGGGCGTGCCGGGCCGCTTCCAGGCCTTCGTCGAGATGATCGTCGAGATGGTCGAGGAGCAGAGCAAGTCGATCGTCCACGGCGACCGCAGCTTCATCGCGCCGCTGGCGATCACCGTCTTCATCTGGATCATCTTCATGAACGCGATCGACCTCATTCCGGTCGATCTGCTGCCGTGGATCGCGCTGAACGTCTTCGGCATCCACTACCTGAGGCCGCTGCCCACCGCCGACCTGAACGGCACGCTCGGCATGTCGATCGGCGTGCTGCTGCTGATGATCTACTACGGCGTCAAGATCAAGGGCTTCGGCGGCTGGGTGCACGAGCTGTTCACCGCGCCCTTCGGCGCCAACCCGCTGCTGTGGCCGTTCAACTTCCTGCTCAACCTGATCGAGTACCTGGCCAAGACGGTCTCGCTCGGCATGCGACTGTTCGGCAACATGTACGCGGGCGAGCTGCTGTTCTTCCTGATCGCGCTGCTTGGCGGCACCTGGGCGTTCCGCGCCGATGGCTCGCTGCTGCTGGCGCTCGGCCACGTGCTCGCCGGCACCGGCTGGCTGCTGTTCCACATCCTGATCGTGCTCCTGCAGGCGTTCATCTTCATGATGCTGACGCTCGTCTACATCGGGCAGGCGCACGAGGGACACTGACGCTTTTCCGCTTCGCACCTAGATCCATCTTCAACAAGGAGTCTGCAAAATGACCAACGTCGCGTTCGTTGCCCTTGCCTGCGGTCTGATCATCGGCCTGGGCGCCATCGGGGCCTGCATCGGCATCGGCATCATGGGCGGCAAGTACATCGAGTCGGCGGCCCGCCAGCCCGAGCTGATGAACACCCTGCAGACCAAGATGTTCCTGCTCGCTGGCCTGATCGACGCGGCGTTCCTGATCGGCGTCGGTATCGCGATGATGTTCGCCTTCGCCAACCCGTTTGCGGGCTGAGCGGGCGCAACCTCCTCCGGCAAAGACTTCCGACGTTGCCGGCGGACCCTCGTGGGTCCGCCCGGCCCTATCCGGGTCAAAGTCATGAACATCAATTCCACGCTGTTCCTGCAGCTGGTGGTCTTCCTGGTCGGCGCGCTGATCACGATGAAGTTCATCTGGCCGCCGCTGATCCGCTCGCTCGACGAGCGCCGCAAGAAGATCGCCGACGGGCTGAAGGCGGCCGACGCCGGCAACCAGAGCCTGGTCGACGCGCAGCGCAAGATCGCCCAGCTCGAGGCCGACGCTCGCGGCCGCGCGCAGGCGATCGTCGCCGAGACGGAAAAGCGCGCGCAGGCGCTGGTCGACGAGGCCAAGGCGCAGGCCAAGGCCGAGGGTGACCGCCTGGTGGAGGCGGCGCGCCAGGAAGCCGAGCAGGAAATGCAGCGGGCCAAGACCGCGTTGCGCGACCAGGTCGCCGCGCTGGCGGTGGCCGGCGCCGAGCAGATCCTGCGCCGCGAAGTCAACCCGCAGGTGCACGCCGACCTGCTGGCGCAGCTGAAGGGTCGGCTGTAGCCATGGCCGAACTTTCCACCATCGCCCGCCCGTACGCGGAGGCGCTGTTCGCCGCCGCGACGAGCGACAAGCCGGCCGCCGCCGGCGCGCTCGACCAGTGGCTGAGCCTGGTGGCCGAACTGGCGGCCGTGGCCCGGCACGCCGAGGTGGCGCAGGTCGTCAACGATCCGAAGCTCGGCGGCTCGCAGGTCTACGACCTGGTCCGCGGGCTGGTCAGGTCGCCGCTGCCGGCCGCGGCTGAGAACTTCCTGCGGCTGGTGGTGGACAACGGCCGGCTGGCCGCGCTGCCGGAGGTGGCGCGCCAGTTCCGCGCCATGAAGAACGCCGCCGAGGGCCAGGCCGATTGCCTGATCGAGAGCGCGCTGCCGCTCAGCGACCAGCAGGTCAGCGATCTCCTGTGGGGGCTGTCGAAGAAGTTCGGGCTGAAGCTGATCCCCGAGGTGAAGATCGATCCCGAACTGATCGGCGGCGTGCGCGTCAGCGTCGGCGACCACGTGCTCGACGACACCATCAAGACGCGCCTGGCCAGGATGCAGGCCGCGCTGACCGCATAGTTTTCGAATCCGGAGTCCCGTCATGCAACTGAACCCGTCCGAAATCAGCGAACTGCTGAA
>JBHJND010000312.1:0-2244 GCA_048497655.1 Caballeronia novacaledonica | reverse complement strand
CATCTCCAGCATCAGGTGCAGGGTTGCGTGGTAGTGAAAGTCCGCCGAGAAGTAGCCGATGCGGATCCGCTCGCCGCGCCGGCGGGCGGCAATCGCCGCCGGCGGTCCGTGCTTGGCCGCCAGGTCGCTCGCCCACCGCTCGGCGACGCGCCTCTGCAGTTGCGGCGCGTCGGTCAGCAGCAGCGTGGTGAAGGGATCGATCGGCGCGCGGTCGGCTTCGATGGCGGCCAGGAGCGTCGCCGCAAGGGCGTCCAGGCCGCTCCAGTCGCAAATGGCGCGCTTGGCCTCGAACAGGCAGCCCGGCCAGGGCCCGCGATCGGGCGCTAGTTCGGCCGCGCGCTGATAGCTTGCCAGTGCCTTGTCGAGCCGGCCGAGCAAGTGCAGCACTTCGCCTCGGTGCCCGTGAGAGTCGGCGTCGTAGGGTCGCAGCGCGATCGCCCGGTCGAAGCAGGCCAGCGCCTCCTCGGGCCTGCCCATGTCCTTCAGCGTCACGCCGCGATTGCAGTGCGCCTCGGCAAAGCCGGGTTCGAGGCCGATCGCCCGATCGTAGGCGAGCAAGGCCTCCGGCAGCCGCTTCAGTTGCGCCAGCGCATTGGCCTGGTTGCCGTGCGCCTTGGCGTAGCCGGGCCTGAGCCGGATCGCCCGTTCGAAGCTGGCCAGGGCCTCGTCCGGTCGCCCGAGCGCTTTGAGCGCGACGCCGCGATTGTTGTGCGCCTCCGCGAAGTCAGGCTTCGCCCCGATCGCGCGCTCGTAGCTGCTCAGGGCCTCGCCGGTTCGCCGCGCTTCGTCGAGGGCAACGCCGAGCTGGTAGTGCGCGACCGCGTTGTCTGGCTGCAGCTCGACCGCTCTGCCGAGCAGTGCGATGCCGCGCTCCCGGTCGCCGTGCCTGAGCGCCGCGGTGGCGTAGACCAGCAGCAGCCTCGGGTCGTCGGGGTGCTGGTCGCACAGGTCGGCCAGCATGGCGATGGCCTCGTCCAGCCGGCCGGCTCGGTACTGCTCCAGCGCCTGCTGGAAGCGGGCTTCGTAATCGTCGGCAGAGGCTGGGGCCGTCATGCGTCGCGCTGCTCGGTCGGGGCGCCGCGCCGATGCCGGCGGCGCGGCTTTGCATGGGCCGGCATTCTGGCATTGGCGCGGTGCCGCGCCGGTGGCGTGCGCTACGATCCGCCGCTCCTGCAAGCCCGACCTGTCGTGATGCCCGACTCCTGGATCATCGCCACCCGCGAAAGCCCGCTTGCGCTGTGGCAGGCCGAGCACGTCCGCGACCGCCTGCGCGAACTGCATCCCGGCGCGAGCGTCGAGCTGCTCGGCATGACCACGCGCGGCGACCAGATCCTCGACCGCGCGCTGTCGAAGGTCGGCGGCAAGGGGCTGTTCATCAAGGAACTCGAGGTGGCGCTGGCCGAGCGCCGCGCCCACATCGCCGTGCACTCGCTGAAGGACGTGCCGATGATGCTGGCGCCCGAGTTCGGGCTGGCCGCGGTGATGGCGCGCGAGGACCCGCGCGACTGCTTCGTCTCGCCGCGCCACGACAGCCTGGAGTCGATGCCGGCCGGCAGCGTCGTCGGCACCTCCAGCCTGCGCCGCGAACTGATGCTGCGCGCCGCCTTTCCCAAGCTCGACATCCGGCCGGTGCGCGGCAACGTCGGCACGCGGCTGCGCAAGCTCGACGCCGGCGAGTTCGACGCGCTGCTGATGGCCGCCGCGGGGCTGAAGCGGCTCGGGCTGGCCGAACGTATCCGGCAGATCCTGCCGACCAGCCAGTTCCTGCCGGCGCCGGGACAGGGCGCGCTCGGCATCGAGGTGCTGGCAGTCGACCGCGAGGCAGCGGCGCTGGTGGCGCCGCTGGAGGACGCCGCGACGCGCGCCGCCACCGCCGCCGAGCGCGCCGTCTCGCGGCTGCTCGGTGGCAGCTGCGAGGTGCCGCTGGCGGCCTTCGCCGAGATCGAGCCCGACGGCCGGCTGCGGCTGCGCGCGCGCGTGGGCAACCATCGCACCGGCGAGCTGGTGGCCACCGAATCGGTCGGCGCGGCCAGCGATCCGGAGGCGCTCGGCGTCGACGTCGTCGAGAAGCTCAAGCAGCTCGGCGCGCTGCAATTGCTGCCGGCGCCTGGCTAGACACGGGTGTCCAGCCCGGTCACCGTCGTCGTCACCCGGCCCGGCGCGGCCGGAGAGGAACTCGTCGCCGGCTTGCAGCGGGGCGGGCGGCCGGCGCTGTGGCTGCCGGCCTTCGAGTTTGGTGCCGCG
>JBHJND010000311.1:0-2732 GCA_048497655.1 Caballeronia novacaledonica | reverse complement strand
TGCGTCGTCTGGTCGTTGTCCTCGCTGCGCTCGCGGTCATTGCAGCTGCCCCCGAGACCGTCCTTGCGCAGTCCTCGAAGAGCCGGGTCACCTCGGCGACCAAGACGAAGGCGACGACCGTCAAGTCGGCGAAGAAGGCCGCGACCAACGGTTCGCGTGCGCCGGCGGCGCAGCCCGTTCGCCCGAGCGAGGGGCAGATGGCCGGGCTGCACCGGGCCGATGATCCGCTCGACCTGAAGTCGTCGGTGGCGCTGGTGGTGAACCAGGACACCAACGAGGTGCTGTTCCAGAAGAATCCGCACGCGGTTCTGCCGATCGCCTCGATCACCAAGCTGATGACGGCGCTGATCACGGTCGAGGCCGATGTCGACCTGAACGAAACGCTGGAAGTCGAGCGGTCGGACCGGACGATCGATCGCATGCGCTCATGGCTGAACCCGGGCGTGAAGATCACCCGCGGGCAGGCGTTGCACCTGGCGCTGATGTCTTCGGAGAACCACGCGGCGCAGTTGCTTGGCCGCACCTATCCGGGCGGCCTGACGGCGGCGGTGGCGGCGATGAACGCAAAGGCGCAGCTGCTGGGCATGCACGACACTCACTTCGCCGACCCGACCGGGCTGTCGGCCGAGAACCGTTCCTCGCCCGCCGACCTGGTGAGGCTGGTCAACGCCGCCTACCAGTATCCGGTGCTGCGCGAGTATTCGACCAGCAGCGAACTCGAGTTGCCGATCGGCAAGCGCGTCGTGCGCTACGGAAGCACCAACGGCCTGACGTCCAGCCCGGAGTGGGAGATCGGCCTGCAGAAGACCGGCTACATCTCCGCCGCCGGCCGCTGCCTGGTCATGCAGGCGGTCATCGAGGGCCAGCGGGTCGTGATGGTGCTGCTCGATTCCGTCGGCAAGTATTCGCGGATCGGCGACGCGCAGCGCATCCGCCAGTGGCTGGAGGCGAACAAGCCCGCCTCCGGCGCCGGCTCCGGGCTGAGCAGCGCCCCTCAGCCGCGCGACCGCCCCGGCACCGATGGCGCGGCTTCCGCGCCGGCCGTATAGCCCAGCTGCTGCGAGATCTGCTGGGCGGCGGCGATCAGGTCGGACGCCCACTCGTCGTTCATCCGCTCCGCCGGCGCCGACAGCGAAAGCCCGGCAACCGTGCGCCCCGAGTCGTCGCGCACCGAGGCGGCGATGCAGCGCACGCCCAGCTCCAGTTCCTCGTTGTCGCGCGCGTAGCCGCGCGCCCGCACCAGCGAGAGCTCGCGCTCCAGCCGCGGCAGGTCGGTGATCGAGTTGCGCGTGTGGCCGGCCAGACCGGTGCGGGTGGCGTAGGCACGCACCACGCGCGGATCGTCGGCGGCCAGGAACAGCTTGCCGCTCGAGGTCAGGTGCAGCGGCGCGCGGCCGCCGATGGCGCGCACCACCTGCATCCCCGAGCGCTCGCTGTAGGCGCGCTCGACATAGATGATCTCGTCGCCTTGCCGCAGCGACAGGTTGACCGTCTGGCCGGTGTGCTGGTGCAGTTCGCGCATCGGCTCGATTGCCGCCTCGCGCACCGACAGCCGGGCCTTGACCAGGTTGCCCAGTTCGAGCAGCCGCATGCCAAGTCGATAGGTGCCTGCCTGCTCGCCGCGATCGACGAACCGGCCGACGACCATGTCGTTTAGTATCCGGTGGGCCGTCGAGGGGTGCAGCCCGGTGGTCTGCGAGAGTTCCTTGAGGCTGACGGCGCCCGTGCGGTCGGCCAGCGTGTCGAGCAGGTTCATCATCCGCTCGATCACCTGGATGGCGGTCTTCTCTCGTGCTGGGGCGGTCTTCGAAGGGCGATCGGTCATGTTGCACTGCATGGTTCGGGACGCGTAATTCTATGCCGCGATACGAAACGATGCCAACGACGCAGGGCTGGAGTTGCACCTCGCCGTCTGGCCGGCGCCGCTGAGGAGAGGACCGTGCGGGTCGGACTGTTCGTCACCTGCCTGGTCGATGTCGTAAGGCCGGAGATCGGCTTCGCAACGCTGAAGCTGCTCGAGCGCGCCGGCTGCACGGTCGAGGTGCCGCTGACGCAGACCTGCTGCGGCCAGCCCGGCTACAACTCGGGCGACGCCGCGGCCGGGCGCGCGCTGGCCAGCAAGGTGATCGACGAGTTTTCCGGCTTCGACTACGTGGTCGTGCCCTCCGGTTCCTGCGGCGGGCAGATCAAGGTCCACTTCGTCGAACTGTTCAAGGACGACCCGGACCTGAAGGCGCGCGCCGAGGACCTGGCCGCCCGCACCTACGAGCTGACCGACTTCCTCGCCACAGTGCTCAAGGTCGAGCGGCTCGACTCGGACTTCCGCGGCGAGATCACCTACCACGACTCCTGCTGCGGGCTGCGCGAGCTTGGCGTGCAGGCGCAGCCGCGCAGCCTCCTGTCGCTCGTGCCCGGCGTGAAGCTCAAGGAGATGAAAGACAGCACGCAGTGCTGCGGCTTCGGCGGCACCTTCTCGATCAAGTACGGCGACGTCTCCGGCGCGATCGTCGACGAGAAGTGCCGCAACATCCGCGCCTCGGGGGCGCCGGCGGTCGTCCTCGGCGACCTCGGCTGCATGCTGAACATCGAGGGCCGACTGCGCCGCACCGGCGACGAAACGACGCGCGTTCTGCACGTCGCGCAGGTGCTGGCGGGCGACGCCTAGAAGCGGGGGCGACGATGCAGGTGCAGTCGATGCACTTCAAGTCGCGCGCGGCGATGAAGCTCGCCGA
>JBHJND010000310.1:0-2912 GCA_048497655.1 Caballeronia novacaledonica | reverse complement strand
GCGGCGCCGATGATCGCCACTGGCGTGCGCCCCCGCATCGCCATCCTGCGCGAGCAGGGCGTGAACAGCCACTATGAGATGGCCTCGGCCTTCGACCGCGCCGGCTTCACGGCGGTCGACGTGCACATGACCGACCTGCTGGCGGGGCGGGCGACACTCGCCGACTTCAAGGGATTCGCCGCCTGCGGCGGCTTCTCCTATGGCGACGTGCTCGGCGGTGGCGGCGGCTGGGCCAAGACGATCCTGCACAACCCGAAACTTGCCGAGGAGTTCGCCGCCTTCTTCCTGCGCGGCGACTCGTTTGCGCTGGGCGTGTGCAACGGCTGCCAGATGATGAGCCAGCTGTCGATGATGATCACCGGCGCGCAGTGCTGGCCGCGCTTCACGCGCAACCGCTCGGAGCAGTTCGAGGGCCGGCTGGTGATGGTCGAGGTGCTCGAATCGCCGTCGCTGTTCTTCGCCGGCATGGCGGGCAGCCGGATGCCGATCGCCAACGCTCACGGCGAGGGCTTCGCGGCGTTCAGCCGGCCGGAGCACCGCGCGCATGCCGAGGGCGAAAGGCTGGTCGCCGTGCGCTACGTCGACTCGGAGGGCCGCGCGACCGAGCGCTATCCGTACAACCCGAATGGCTCGCCGGGCGGGATCACCGGGCTCACCACGCCCGACGGCCGCTTCACCATCCTGATGCCGCACCCGGAGCGGGTGCGGCGCACGGTGCAGATGTCGTGGCAGCCGCCGGGACTGGCCGAGGACTCGCCGTGGATGCGGATGTTCCGCAACGCGCGGCGCTGGCTCGGCTGATGCGGGTTGCTCGGGAACAGAAAGAAAAGGGCGCCGCGGCGCCCGTTGTCTTTCGAACCCGGAATCGGGACTACTGGATCTTGGCGGCCTTGCGCAGCTGGTCGGCGTAGGCGGCCATCTTCTGCTGCTGCAGCGCTTCGCGGATCTGCGGCGCGACCTGCTCCAGCGGCGGGAACTGCGCGTCTCGCGTGTCGTCGACCTTGATCACGTGCCAGCCGAACTGCGACTGCACCGGTGCGTCGGTCATCTGGCCCTTGTCGAGCTTGACCATCGCATCGGAGAAAGGCTTGACGTAGGAGCCGGCGCCGGCCCAGTCGAGTTCGCCGCCGCGCTGCGCCGAGCCGGGGTCCTTCGACTTCTTGGCCAGGTCCTCCCACTTGGCGCCTTTCTTCAGCTGCGCCGTGACTTCCTTGGCCTCGGCCTCCGACTCGACCAGGATGTGGCGCACCTTGTATTCCTTGCCGCCGGTGGACTTCTTCTGCTCCTCGTAGGCCGCCTTGACCTGCTCGTCGGTGATCGGGCTCCTGGCGAGCTCGTCGCGCATCAGGGCCCGGATCAGCTCGTTCTGCCGCTGCACGTCGAGCTGGAACTTGACGTCGGGCTTCTCGGCGATGCCGCGCTTGGTGACCTCCTGCATGAACACCTCGCGCTGGATCAGCTGGTCCTTGACCTGCTGGCGAAGCTGCGGCGTGTCCTGCTGGCCCTGCTTCTTCAGCTGCTCGACCCAGGCGTCCTCACGCGCCTTCGGGATCGGCTTGCCGTTCACCGTCGCAATGTTCTGCGCGAACACGGCGGTGCTCGCAACCATGGCTGCCGAAAGGGCAAGGACTCGCAACATGTCTTTACTTTCCTGAAATGGGAGGGGGAGCGACGCCCGCTTCTTCCGGCGTCTGCAGGACCAGGGACAGCGCATGTACGTCGCGCTGCATCATCGAAGCGAGCGAATCATACACAAGGCGATGCCGGGCCAGCCGCGGCAGGCCGGCGAAGCGGCGGCTGACCATGCGCAGCCGGTAGTGGCCGCCACCGCTCTTCGCGCCCTCGTGGCCGGCGTGCTTCGCGCTGTCGTCGTCGATCGAAAGCAGCAGCGGCTGCAGGGCCTGCAGCCGCTCGCGCATCCGCTCGATGGTGCCCTCAGGCATCCGGCGCTTCCTTGACGTGCCGGGACAGCCAGAAGCCGATGCCGATCACGAACACCAGCGTCAACCCCATCAGGCCGAACAGCTTGAAGTTGACCCAGGTGTCGGTCGAGTACCGGTAGGCGACGAACAGGTTGGCGGCGGCAAGCAGCGCGAAGAAGCCGCTCCACACCCACAGCAGCCGCTCCCAGACCGGGTCGGGCAGCTCGATCTGCTGGCCGAGCAGGGTGCGGACGAAGTTGCGGTTCCAGAACAGCCGGCCGGCCGCCAGGCTGCCCGCGAAGAGCAGGTAGAGGATCGACGGCTTCCACTTGATGAAGGTCTCGTCGTTCAGCCAGATGGTGGCGCCGCCGAAGACGACGATCACCCCGAGCGACACCCAGAGCATCGGCTCGACGCGCCTGCCGCGCGACAGCAGCCAGCCGACCTGGACGAGCGAAGCGATGATCGCCACCGCCGTGGCGAGCAGGATCGGCGCCTGCGCCTCGGTGACCCCGCCCCCGGCAACGAGCCAGGCGAGCCAGGTCGAGGCCAGTTGCCCGGCCTCGTGCGGATACGAGCCGCCGAGCTTGTAGGCGATGAAGAAGAGGATGACCGGGAACAGGTCGAACAGCAGCTTCATCGGGCCTTCCCGGAATCGAGCGGCTCGAAGACGAGCGAGGCCGAGTTGATGCAGTACCGCAGGCCGGTCGGCGGCGGGCCGTCGTCGAACACGTGTCCGAGATGGGCGTCGCAGACGTTGCACAGGATCTCCGTGCGCGCCATGCCGTGGGTGTGATCGGGCTCTTCGCGCACGTTGGCCGGGTCGACCGGTGCGAAGTAACTCGGCCAGCCGCAGCCGGAATCGAACTTGGTGTCCGAGGCGAACAGCAGCGTGCCGCAGCAGACGCAGCGATAAATGCCTACCGCCTTGTGGTTCCAGTAGCGGCCGGAATAAGGCGGCTCGGTCGCCTTGTGCCGGGTGACGGCGTA
>JBHJND010000309.1:0-5085 GCA_048497655.1 Caballeronia novacaledonica | reverse complement strand
CTGTTCGGTCTCGTTCAGGCCGAAGGAGAAACTCGTGTAGGACCGCACCTCGTAGCGGGTGCGCGAGTTGATCAGCCGGTCGGCGAGCAACCGGCCGTCGCCAGTCGCCCGCGGGCGCAGGTCGGCTGTTTCCGGCAGGCTTGCCGGCAACTCGAGGGCGAACAGCCAATCCCGCTGGCTCGGTTCGAGCGTCACCGCATAGTCGACCGCCGAGGCGGGGTCGGCGTCGATGCGCAGCGGTGGTGAGGCGGCGAGGCGCTGCGGCAGCGGCGACCAGCTGCGGCCGTCGAAACTGCCGAACACCGGACCGCGCCAGTACAGACGCGCGTTGGCGGGCGGGGTGCCGGCGAAGCGGACGCGGAAGGCGATCGCCTCCGACTGCAGCAGGCGGCTGATGCCGCCCGGCGACATCGAGTTGGACAGGCCGGTGCCGCCGGCGAAGGCGTCGCGCAGCATGCCCCAGAGCGGGTTCTCGAGACGCGGGAAGAGGAGAAAGAGCACGACCGTGAGCGGCACCGCCTTCAGCGCGATACCGCCCACCAGCCGCAGCTTGCGGCCCGCCGGCAGGTCGTCGGCCTTCAGGCTGACGCTGATCAGCACGAAGAACAGCGTCAGCACGGCGCCGAGCGTCATCAGCGCCACCGGCAGCGCCTGGCTGTGCAGAAACTGCGTCAGCAGGATGAAGAAGCACAGGAACACCACGACGAACACGTCGCGCACGGCGCGCATCTCGAGCAGCTTCAGCGCCAGCAGCAGCAGCAGGAAGGTCACTCCCGCCTCCCTGCCGAGCAGCGTTCGGTAGTGCAGCCAGACGGCGCCAGCGGCGACCGCCAGCAACGGCAGCATCGCGACACGGCCGGGCAGCGGCAGATTGCGCAACGTGATCCAGACGCGCCAGAACCAGAGCAGGCCGACGACGCCGATTGCCCACAGCGGCAGGTGTTCCATCTGCGGCAGCGCGACGAAGGCCACCGCGAGCAGCAGCACCATCACGTCGCGCCGCTCACGTGCCGCCGACGACACCTGGGCGCGGGTCAGCCACGCGCCGAACTCGCGCAGCCGCGCGCCACTGCGCCGCCTGCCGTTGCCGTTGGCCGATGTGGGCGTGACGGCCACTTACGACCTGCCGTGCAGGGCAAGTGCGGTCAGGCAGCGGTCGCGCTGCTCGGCGCCAAGCCCGAAGTCGATCCGCTGCTCCGGCAGCGACAGCGCGTAGCGGACCTGCGCGGCCTCGGCCATCAGCACCCAGCGGGTCAGCCGCGCCAGTTTCTTCTCGATATGCAGGCTGGCATCGACGGCGCCGAGTTCCAGCACCACCTCGCCGTGCGCATAGCCCTCGAACAGCTTGACGGTCAGTTCGTCGGAACGGGCCGCCAGCCGCCAGGCGACGCGCTTCAGCGGATCGCCTGCCTGGTAGGGCCGCACGCCGGCGAACTCGTCACCGGCGACCGCCAACCCCGTTTCCTGCTGGGAATCGACGCCGGCGACCATCGGCAGCTCCGGCGCATCGTCCTCGGGGGCCGGATAGACGATCGCCGTCAGCGGCGGCGTGTAGTACGCCCAGGCCTGCCACAGTCCGAAGGGGAAGCGTGTCTCGATGCGCAGCCGCGGGCAGGCCAGCCGGCCGCGCGCTCGGGTCGACACGGCGACCCGGACTTCGCGGCTGCCGGAGGCCGGGATGTCGACGTCGGTGATGGGCTGTGCCGGCAGGTCCGGCCCGACCGCCTCGAGCAGCGGATGGGCGGCCTGCAGCGGTTCGAACTCGAGCGAGTAGCGGGCCTCGGGGGTCGGGTTGTGCACCGTGATCTCGAACGTCGCCAGGTCGCCGGCGAAGACGTTCTCGGCGCGGTGCGCGGTCAGCGTCAGCCGGGCCAGGTTGCGATGCGTGTGGTACATCGCCACCAGCGCCATGCTGGCGACCAGGAAGGTGAGCAGGAAGCCGAGCTGCAGCAGGTAGTTGATCGAACCGAACAGCATCATCAGCAACGCCGTTGCGAACAGCAAGCCGGCGCGCGTCGGCAGGATGTAGACGCGTCGCCGGTCGAGCAGCACCTCGCCGAGCTCGACGCCCTTGCGGCCGCCGATCATCTCGCCGATGCGGATCGCCAGTGGATGGGCAGTGATGCTCATCGGGACAGGGCGCAGCGCTCTTGCGGCGGGTGCTTCGTTCGGCGGCGGCGCCCGCTCAGGGCAGGCGGACCGCCTGGATCAGCTGCCCGACCAGTTCGCGGCCGTGCAGCACGCGGCCGCCTTCGCGCTGCGAGGCGTGCAGGCGGTGGCCGGCGACGGCCGGCAGCACGTTCTGCACGTCCTCCGGGATCACGTGCTCGCGGCCGTCCAGCCAGGCCCAGGCGCGCGCTGCCGCCAGCAGGGCAAGGCCGGCTCGCGGTGACAGCCCTTCGGCATGGCGGCCGGAGCTGCGCGTGAAGGCGAGCAGCGACAGCACGTAGTCGAGCAGCACCTCTGAGACGAACACCTGCTTGACGGCAGCCTGCGCGGCCACCAGGTCGGCCGGCCGCGCCGCCGCGGGCAGGCCGCGCAGCATGTCGCGCCGCGCCCGCCCGGCGAGCAGCGCCCGTTCGGCCGAGCGCTCGGGATAGCCGAGGCTGATGCACATCAGGAAGCGGTCGAGCTGCGATTCGGGCAGCGGAAAGGTACCTACCTGGTGCAACGGGTTCTGGGTGGCGATGACGAAGAACGGCTGCGGCAGCGGCCGCGACATGCCATCGATCGAGACCTGGCTTTCCTCCATCGCCTCGAGCAGGGCGCTCTGCGTCTTCGGGCTGGCGCGGTTGATCTCGTCGGCGAGCAGCACTTCGGTGAAGATCGGCCCGGGGTGGAAAGCGAACTGGCCGTTGGTCCGGTCGTAAACGGACACGCCGATCACATCGGAGGGCAGCAGATCGCTGGTGAACTGCAGGCGCCGGAACGGCAGGCCGAGAGAGATGGCGATAGCGTGCGCCAGGGTGGTCTTGCCCACCCCGGGGGCGTCCTCGATCAGCAGGTGGCCGCCGGCGAGCAGGCAGGTCAGGCTCTGGCGGATCTGCAGATCCTTGCCTACGATCACGGCGCCGATCTGTTCGGCGCACCGGTGGATTTTTTCCAGCATTAGACTTTCCGGAAACGGGCCGGCCGCAACGGCCAGGGAGACAAGAACCGGTGCATACGGGCTTCTTCACGCACGGGCAGTGCGCGGCGCATGAGATGGGGTCGTGGCATCCGGAGAGCCCCGAGCGGCTGGCGGCTGTGCACGATCATCTGATTGCGGTCGGTCTGCTGCCCCATCTGTTGCCGTTCGACGCGCCGCAGGCCGATCTGGACGCCGTCGCCCGTGCGCACGACCGCGGCTACATCGAGCGACTGCGGTCGAGGGTACCAAAGCAGGGCTACGAGCCGGTCGACCCGGACACGTCGATGAACCCCTGCAGCTGGGACGCGGCGCTGTACGCGGCCGGCGCGGTCGTCTCGGCCACCGACCTCGTCGTCCGCGGCGAGATCGACAACGCCTTCTGCGCCGTGCGGCCGCCGGGGCACCATGCCTGCCGGGCGGCGGCGATGGGTTTCTGCTTCTTCAACAACGTTGCAATCGGTGCGCTGCACGCGCTGCACGCGCACGGGCTGAAGCGGGTGGCGGTGATCGACTTCGACGTGCACCACGGCAACGGCACCGAGGACATCCTGGCCGGCAACGGCCGGGTGCTGATGGCGAGCTTCTTCCAGCACCCCTTCTACCCGTATTCCGGCACCGACTTCGCCGCCGACAACATGGTCAACGTGCCGGTGCCCGCCGGCACCCGCGGCGACGTCGTGCGCGAACTGGTCCAGGCGCAGTGGCTGCCGCGGCTGGATGCGTTCGCCCCCGAGATGATCTTCATCTCCGCCGGCTTCGATGCCCATCGCGAGGACGACCTCGGCCAGATGGGCCTGGTCGAGTCCGACTACGCCTGGATCACGCAGCAGCTGATGGACGTCGCCGGCCGGCACTCGAAAGGGCGGATCGTCAGCACGCTCGAAGGCGGCTACAACCTCAGTTCGCTGGCGCGCAGCGTGGCGGCGCACGTGCGCACGCTGGCGCAGCTCTGATCGATGCCCGGCGGCATCTTCGATCGCGACTTGCCGCGGACCGCGGCCAACTACGCGGCACTGTCGCCGCTGACCTTCATCGAGCGCGCGGCGGCGGTATTCCCGCGGCTGGCGGCGGTCGTGCACGGGCCGGTCCGCCGCGACTGGGCCGAGGTCTACGGGCGCTGCCGTCGGCTGGCGCAAGCGCTGGCCCGCCGCGGGCTCGGCCGCGGCGACACCGTCGCCGTCATGCTGCCGAACACGCCGGAGATGGTCGAGGCGCACTTCGGCATCCCGATGGCCGGCTGCGTGCTGAACGCCATCAACACCCGGCTCGACGCCGAGGCGATCGCCTTCATGCTGGAGCACGGCGAGGCGAAGTTGTTGATCGTCGACCGCGAATTCTCGGCCACCGCCCGCCAGGCAGTGGCGCGGCTCGGCCGGCCGATCGAGGTGGTCGACGTCGACGACCCCGTGTACGACGGGCCGGGCGAGAGGATCGGCGAGCTCGACTACGAGGAACTGCTCGCCGGGGGCAGTCCCGAGTTCGCCTGGCAGCCGCCGGCCGACGAATGGGACGCGATCTCGCTGAACTACACCTCGGGCACGACCGGCAACCCGAAGGGCGTCGTCTACCACCACCGCGGCGCCTACCTGAACGCGGTGTCGAACATCCTCGTCTGGGCGCTGCCGCACCATCCCGTCTACCTGTGGACGCTGCCGATGTTCCACTGCAACGGCTGGTGCTTCCCGTGGACGGTGGCGGCGATGGCCGGCACCAACGTCTGCCTGCGCCGGGTCGAGGCAGCGGCGATTTTCGACGCCATCCGTGCGCATCGGGTGACGCACTACTGCGGCGCGCCGATCGTGCACTCGACGCTGATCAACGCGCCCGCCGAGCTGAAGGCCGGCATCGCGCACCGCGTCTCGGCGCTCGTCGCGGCTGCGGCGCCGCCCGCGGCGATGATCGAGGGAATGGAGCGCATGGGCTTCGACCTCACGCACGTCTACGGGCTCACCGAG
>JBHJND010000308.1:0-2067 GCA_048497655.1 Caballeronia novacaledonica | reverse complement strand
GAGCAACGGACCGATTGTCGGCGATCTGCCCGCCGCTGCCCGCCAGCCATGACCGAGGTGGCGTCGAGCGGGGCGTCGGACGGCGGGGCGCTGTCGTCCTTCCTGCGCTCGCCGCCGGGCCGCTACGCGCTGGCCTGGGAGCAGCAGCACCTCGCCGCCTGCGTCGCCGACATCTTCGGCTACCACGCGCTTCAGCTCGGCCTGCCGGAGATCGACGCCCTTCGCGAGAACCGCATGCAGCTGCGCTTCTGCGCGTCCGACCGGCTGCTCGACGCGCGGATCTGCAACGGCGACGGCGAACACACCAGGGTGGCGGTGATCAACCGCTACGAGGAGCTGCCTTTCGCCAGCGCCTCGATCGACCTGGTGGTGATGCCGCACATCCTGGAGTTCGCCCACGAGCCGCACCAGGTGCTGCGCGAGGTCGACCGGGTGCTGGTGCCCGAGGGGCAGGTCGTGATCACCGGCTTCAACCCCGGCAGCCTTTGGGGCCTGCGGCAGATGCTGGCCCGGCTGGGCATGTCGGACTACCTGCCGCGGGCCGGCCAGTTCATCGCGCTGCCGCGGCTGAAGGACTGGCTGAAGCTGCTTTCCTTCGAGGTCAACCGCGGCCGCTTCGGCTGCTATGCGCCGTGGGCGCGCAGCGACAAGTGGCTGGGACGCTGGCGCTTCATGGAGAAGGCGGGCGACCGCTGGTGGCCGGTGCTCGGCTCCGTCTACATGCTCACTGCGGTCAAGCGCGTGCGCGGCATGCGGCTGATCGGCCCGGCGTGGAAGCGCAGAGAGGAGCGCTCGCGCGACCTGGTGCCAGTGGCCAACCGCTCGCTGTTCGTCACCGACGAGGCGATCAGCGTGCGCGTCGACGACGGCGGGCGGGCGGCCAACGACGGCGCGCCGCGCGCGCAGCGGCGATGAGGCACGGCCGCGGCGTCAAGCTCGCCGATGCCGGTGGCGCGCAGCCGGCGGAGGAACTGGCGCTGCCGGCGGCCGCGCAGCCGCAGGTGGAGATCTGGACCGACGGCGCCTGCAAGGGCAACCCCGGCCCCGGCGGCTGGGGCGCGCTGCTGCGCGCCGGCGTGCACGAGAAGGAACTGTTCGGCGGCGAGCCGGCGACCACCAACAACCGGATGGAACTGACCGCCGTCATCGAGGCGCTGGCGTCGCTGAAGCGCCGCTGCCGGGTGGTCGTGCACACCGACTCGCAGTACGTGAAGCTGGGCGTGACCGAGTGGCTGCCGATGTGGATCCGACGCGGCTGGAAGACCGCCGGCAACAAGGCGGTCAAGAACGCCGACCTGTGGCGGCGGCTGGCGCAGCTGGCCGGCGAGCACGACGTCGACTGGCGCTGGGTCAAGGGCCACGCGGGGGTGCCGGGCAACGAGCGCGCCGATGCGCTGGCCAACCGGGGCGCCGCTGCGGCGAGCGGGCGCTGAGCGGCCTTCGCGCCGTGCCGTCGACCGGCGCGGTGCTACATTTTGTCCGTCAGGGCGCAGCGTGCTGCGCCCGTTTTTGATTGCGCTCGCCGATGGCGAAACACACCGTGACCGTAGTGGCGCTGGTCGGCCTGCTGGCCGCCGGCGGCGCCGCCTTCTACCTGAACCAGCGCGAGCTGCCCGTCGCCGGCGGCGCGGCCGCCGGCAAGGCGGAGGCGCCGAAGAGCCCGGCGGAGAAGTCCGCGGCCGACGCCAAGGGGCCGGGCAAAGGGCCGGGCGGCCCGGTGCCGGTGGAGGTGATCGAGCTGAAGCCGGTGCGGGTGCTCGAGTCGATCGCCGCCGTCGGCTCGCTGCGCTCCAACGAGAGCGTGGTGATGCGGCCCGAGGTGTCCGGGCGGATCCAGTCGATCGGCTTTCGCGACGGCCAGCCGGTGCGGCGCGGCCAGCTGCTGGTCGGGCTCGACGCGACGCTGAACGAGGCCGAGGTGGCGCAGGCGCGCGCCGAGTTCGACCTGGCGGCGAGCAACCTGAAGCGCACCGAGGATCTGGCGAGCAAGAGCTTCATCAGCTCGAGCGCGCAGGACCAGGCCGCCTCCGGCGTGCAGGTGGCCGAGGCCAGGCTGAAGCTGGCCGA
>JBHJND010000307.1:0-3694 GCA_048497655.1 Caballeronia novacaledonica | reverse complement strand
GGTCGCCGCCGAGCATGCAGGTGTTGGTCATGCGCGGCATCGGCAGGTGGGCGAACGACTCGCGCCGGCCGTTGCCGGTCGGTGCCACGCCCATCAGCCGCGCGTTGAGCGTGTCCTGCATGTAGCCGCGCAGGATGCCGTCCTCGATCAGCACCGTGCACTCGGTCGGCGTGCCCTCGTCGTCGATCGACAGCGAGCCGCGCCGGTCGGGCAGGGTGCCGTCGTCGATGACCGTGACGCCTTTCGAAGCCACCCGCTGGCCGACGCGGCCGGCAAACGCACTCGATCCCTTGCGGTTGAAGTCGCCCTCGAGGCCGTGGCCGACCGCCTCGTGCAGCAGGATGCCGGGCCAGCCGGGCCCGAGCACCACGCTCATCGCGCCGGCCGGTGCCGGCCGCGCGCCGAGGTTGGCGAGCGCCATGTCGACCGCGGTGGCCACGTACTGCTGCAGCACCAGGTCGTCGAAGTAACCGAGGTCGGTGCGTCCGCCGCCGCCCGAGAAGCCCTGCTCGCGGCGGCCCTGCTCCTCGACGATCACCGTCAGCGACAGCCTCGACAGCGGCCGCACGTCGGCGGCGAGCAGTCCCTCGCCATGGCGGTCCCGCCTGGCCACCAGCACCACCTCGTAGTCGCCGGCGAGATTGGCCATCACCTGCTTCACCCGGGGGTCGCGCGAGCGCGCCATCTGCTCGATGCGCTCGAGCAGCCTGATCTTCTCCACCGCGGCCAGCGTGGCCACCGGGTCGGTGGCGGCATAAAGCGGCGTGGCCGAGCGCGGCTTCAGGTCGCCGGCCTTCGCCGTGCCGCCGCCGGCGCCGGCGATGGCGCGCGCGGTGGCCGCGGCCTCGAGCAGCGCCTCCTCCGACAGGTCATCGGAATAGGCGAAGGCCGTCTTCTCGCCGCTGACCGCGCGCACGCCGACACCCTGCTCGATGTCGAAGCTGCCGCTCTTGACGATGCCTTCCTCGAGCGAGAACGACTCGCTGCGCACGTACTGGAAGTACAGGTCGGCGAAGTCGGCGTCGTGCTCGAAGATCAGCGCCAGCGCCCGCTGCAGCGTGCTCTCGTCGAGCCCGTAGGGCTCGAGCAGCGTCCGGCGGGCGATGGCTAGGCGGTCGATCGGGGCGTCGGCGGGTTTCATCGGCTTCGGGCGGGGTTCGGCGGGCCGGATGGCGGGCGCGGCAGTTTACTTGTGCCCGGCGGGCACTCGTGTCGACGATGCAGATCGGGGCGAGGGCGGCCGCCTCAACCCCGCCGGCAGCGGGGCTGCCTGCCGCTCACCGTTCGATCCAGAGGATGCGGCTCGTCTCGAGCGGCACCTTCGCGTGCGGGTGCTGCGGGACCAGGCGGACGGTGAAGTCGGTGTGCGGCCGCTGCGTGGCGACACGGGCGCGGCACATGACGCCGTTGATCGCGCCGGGCACCGGCCCCGCCGGCTGCATCGGGACCACCGTGGGCGGCTCGCCGCCGACCGGCTCGGCGTAGAGCTGCGCGCCGACGGCGCCGGCCGGCAGGTCGCCCAGGTACACCGGCAGCGAGAACGACCAGCCGTTCTCTTCGGGCGCCACTTCCAGGCTGCCGGCGTGCACTTCGTGCCAGCGGCGGCGGATTTGCCGCTCCCATTGCCAGAGCGACCTGGCGATCGCTGCGTCGTCGGCGCAGCGTTGCGCGTAATCGGCGGCGGCGGGCAGGTAGCACTCGCGCACGTACTCGAGCAGCATGCGGTTGGCCGAGAACTGCGGCGTGAGCTGCATCATGCTGGCGCGCAGGCGGGCGATCCACTGCCGCGGCAGGCCGCCGGCATCGCGGCGGTAGAACTCCGGCACCACCTCCTGCTCGAGCAGGCGATAGAGCAACTCGGCCTCGCGCTCGTCGTCGGCCGGGCCGCCGATCTCGGCGCTGCCGTTCACCCCCCAGCCGACCTCCGGCGTGTGCGCCTCGGCCCACCAGCCGTCCAGCTCGGAGAGATTCAGGCCGCCGTTGACCAGCACCTTCATGCCGCTGGTGCCGCAGGCTTCCCAGGCGCGGCGCGGCGTGTTGATCCACACGTCGACGCCCTGCACCAGGTGTGCGGCGAGCGCCATGTCGTAGTCCTCGAGGAACACCGCGCGCGCACGGACGTCGTCGCGGTGGGCGAACGCCGACCACTGCGCGATGTAGGCCTTGCCGACCTCGTCGTGCGGATGCGCCTTGCCGGCGACGATGATCTGCACCGGCCGCTCGGCGCTGGTCAGCAGCCGCACCAGCCGCTCGACGTCGCGCAGCAGCATGCTGGGCCGCTTGTACTCGGTGAAGCGGCGGGCGAAGCCCAGCGTCAGCACGTTCGGGTCGAGCACCTCGTGGCTGCGCGCCAGCAGCTTGGCGCCGGCGCCGCGCTGCGCCAGTTGCGAGCGCAGCCGGCGGCGCGCGTAGTCGACCAGGTCGCGCCGCGCGGCGGCTCGCATGTTCCACAGCTGCTCGTCGGGCACGGTGGCGATCGCCTTGCCCAGCGCGTCGGTAGCACCGAGCCAGCGCGACTTGCCGCAGGCGCCCGTCCAGACCTCGTCGGCGTGGGCCGAGTCCCAGGTGGCCATGTGCACGCCGTTGGTGACGTGGCCGACCGGCACCTCGGCCCTCGGCCAGCGCGGATACAGGTCCTGGAAGATGCGCCGGCTCACCTCGCCGTGCAGCCGGCTCACGGCGTTGATGCGGCCGCAGGTGCGGGCGGCGAGGAAGGCCATGTTGAACTGCTCGTCCGGGTCGTTGCGCAGGCGGCCGAGCGCCAGCAGGTGCTCAGGCGGCAGGCCCAGCTCGTCGGCGTAGTCGCGGCCGTACTGCGCCAGCAGCTCGACCGGGAAGGTGTCGAACGCCGCCGCCACCGGCGTGTGGGTGGTGAAGACGTTGCCGGCGCGGGTGGCCCACAGCGCCGGCCAGAAGCCGACCTTGTGCCGCTGCATGAAGGTGCGCGCGCGTTCCAGCGTGACCAGCGCCGCGTGGCCTTCGTTCAGGTGGCACACCGCCGGCTCCAGCTTCAGCGCCTGCAGCAGCCGCCAGCCGCCGATGCCGAGCGCGATCTCCTGCGTCAGCCGGTTCTCCTTGCCGCCGCCGTAGAGCTGGCCGGTGATGCCGCGGTCGGCCGGGCTGTTCAGCGGATCGTTGGAATCGAGCAGGTACAGCGGCACGCGGCCGACCTGCGCCTTCCACACCAGCAGGCGCAGCGTCCGCCCGGGCAGGTCGACCGGCACCACCAGCCGCTGGCCGTCGGCGGCGCGCACCGCGCTGACCGGCAGGGTGTGTGGCAGGTTGGCCGGATACAGCTCGATCTGCCGCCCGTGCGCGTCGAGCATCTGGCGGAAATAGCCCTCCTGGTACAGCAGGCCGATGCCGACGATCGGCACGCCGAGGTCGCTCGCCGTCTTCAGATGGTCGCCGGCGAGCACGCCGAGGCCGCCGGAGTAGATCGGCAGCACCTCCGTGATGCCGAACTCCATGCTGAAGTAGGCGATCGGCCCACGGAAGCCGGCCGGACAGACTTCCGCCCAGCGTGTTCGGCCGCCCAGGTACTCGTCGCATTCGCGGCGCACCCGCGCCAGCTCGGCGAGGAAGCGCGGGTCCTCGGCGAGCGACTCGAGCCGGCCCTTGGTGGTGTTCTGCAGCACCAGCCAGGGGTTGCGCGTGTGCTCCCACGTCTCGCCGTCGAGCATCGCCCACAGCG
>JBHJND010000306.1:0-1868 GCA_048497655.1 Caballeronia novacaledonica | reverse complement strand
CGGCCCGGTGTCGACGATCGCGCTAGGCTACGTGTTCCTCGGCGAGCCGGTCTCCGGCTGGCAGGTGGCCGGCACGGCACTCGTGCTGGCCGGCGTGTTCGTTCTGTCCCGCAAGGCGGGCGCGGTCCACAAGTGAACAGGATCAACCAGGAGAACTGCAGATGAAAGGCAAAGCGATCGTCGTTTCCGGTCACGGCGGCCCCGAGGTGCTGAAGCTGGTCGAGGTCGACGTCGCCGACCCCGGTCCCGACGAGGTGCGCATCCGCAACCACGCGATCGGCCTGAACTTCATCGACATCTACTACCGCACCGGCCTGTACCCGGCCGCCGCGCCGCACGGCCTCGGCTTCGAGGGTGCCGGCGTGGTCGACGCGGTGGGCGCCAACGTCAGGTTCCTGAAGGAAGGCGACCGCGTCGCCTACGGGCAGGGGCCGCTCGGCGCCTATGCGGACCTGCGGGTCATGCCGCCGGCGATGGTGGTGAAGCTGCCGAAGAAGATCGGCTTCGACGAGGCAGCGGCGGCGATGCTCAAGGGCCTGACCGTGCAGTACCTGTTCCGCCAGACCTACCGGCTGCAGGGCGGCGAGACGATCCTGTTCCACGCCGCCGCGGGCGGCGTCGGGCTGATCGCCTGCCAGTGGGCGAGGGCGCTCGGCGTGAAGCTGATCGGCACCGTCAGCTCGCCGGAGAAGGCGGCGCTGGCGAAGAAGCACGGCGCCTGGGCGACGATCGACTACAGCAGGGAAAACTTCGTCGAGCGGGTCAAGGAACTGACCGGCGGCGCAAAGGTGCCGGTTGTCTACGACGGCGTCGGCAAGGACACCTGGGAGGGATCGCTCGACTGCCTGCAGCCGCGCGGCCTGATGGTGAGCTTCGGCAATGCCTCAGGCGCGGTGACCGGGGTGAACCTCGGCATCCTCGCCGCCAAGGGGTCGCTGTTCGTCACCCGGCCGACGCTGGCGACGCACGCCGTGCCGCGCTCGCGGCTGGAGGCCTCTGCCGAAGAGCTGTTCGACATGATGACGAGCGGCAAGGTCAAGGTCGGGATCGACCAGCGCTACAGGCTGGAGGAGGCGGCGAAGGCGCACATCGACCTGGCCGGCCGCAGGACCACCGGCTCGTCGGTGCTGGTGCCGTAGCTGCACCTGCCGCCACCGCTACCCGCCGGCTGATCGCGCTGCTGTCGGCCGGCGCCTTCGGCGCCGCGGCGTCGTTGCGTATCGCCGACGCGCAGCTGCCGGCGCTTGCCGGCATCTTCGGGGTGTCGATCGGCGAAGCGGCGAGCGTCATCACCGTCTTCTCGGTCGCCTACGGGCTGATGCAGCTCGTCTTCGGCCCGCTGGCCGACCGCTTCGGCAAGTGGCCGGTGGTCTCGCTGGCGGTGCTCGCCTCGGCCGGCACGGCGGCTGCCTGCGCGCTGGCGCCGGGCCTCCCGGCGCTGCTGTGGGCGCGCTTCGCCGCCGGCGCGACCTGCGCGGCGGTGATCCCGATGGCGATGGCGTGGATCGGCGACGCCGTGCCCTACGAGCAACGGCAGGCCGTGCTGGCTCGCTTCCTCACCGGGCAGATCCTCGGTCTGGCGGCCGGACAGTGGATCGGCGGGCTGGCCGCCGACCACGGCCTGTGGCGCGCGCCTTTCGCCCTGCTCGCGCTTTGCTTCGTCGTCGCCGGCGTGCTGCTGTGGCGGTCGAGGCGGGCGGCCGACGAGGCGGCGCCGCCACAGCCGCGCAGCGGCCACCCGCTGCGCGAGGCCGCCGAGGTGCTGCGCCTGCCCTGGGCGCGCGTGGTGCTGGTGGTGGTGTTCCTCGAAGGCGTCGCCGTGTACGGCGCGCTGGCCTTCCTGGCGACGCACCTGCACCAGACTTTCG
>JBHJND010000305.1:0-2387 GCA_048497655.1 Caballeronia novacaledonica | reverse complement strand
TTCAACGACGAGTTCGGCGACGTCTACGGCGTGATCTTCGCCTTCTCCGCCGACGGCTTCTCCTACCGCGAGCTGAAGGACTACGTCGACTGGGCGCGCCAGCAGCTGCTGCGCATCCCCGACGTCGCCAAGGTGGACCTGATCGGCGTGCAGGACGAGAAGGTCTACATCGAGGTGCCGCACCGGCGGCTGGCGCAGCTGGCGCTGACGGTGCCGCAACTGGCCGAGCAGCTCGGCGCGCAGAACGCGGTCGAGGCCGCGGGCGTGCTGGCGCTGCCGACCGACAACGTGCAGATCCGCCTGACCGGCGAGCTGCGTTCAGTCGACGAGCTGCGCGCGCTGCCGGTGCGCGCCGGCGGCGCCAGCTACGTGCTCGGCGACATCGCGACGATCAGCCGCGGCTACGTCGATCCGCCGCGCGAGAGGATGCGTGCCGGCGTCAGTGGCGACGCAGGGCGCGAGGTGATCGGGCTGGGCATCACGATGGCCAAGGGCGGCGACATCATCCGGCTCGGCCGGGCGCTGGCGCAGGCCGAGCAGCGGCTGCTGCGCGAACTGCCCGTCGGCATCGAGATCGTGCGGGTGGCCGACCAGCCGCGCGCGGTGGCCCGCTCGGTCGGCGAGTTCATCAGGGTGCTGGTCGAGGCGCTGGTGATCGAGCTGGCGGTCTCCTTCGTCACCCTCGGCCTGCACCGGCGCGAGAACGGACGCGGCTGGACGGTCGACATGCGCCCGGGCCTGGTGGTGGCGCTCACCATCCCGCTGGTGCTGGCGGTGACTTTCGTCGGCATGAACGTGGCCGGCATCAACCTGCACAAGATCTCGCTCGGCGCGCTGATCATCTCGCTCGGCCTGCTGGTCGACGACGCGATCATCGCCATCGAGATGGTGGTGCGCAAGATGGAGGAGGGCTACGGCCGCTTCCAGGCGGCGGTGGCGATGTACGAGCTCACGGCGATGCCGATGCTCACCGGCACGCTGATCACCGCCGCCGGCTTCCTGCCGATCGCGCTGGCCAATTCGAACGCCGGCGAATACACGATGTCGATCTTCCAGGTCACCGCGCTGTCGCTGGTGATCTCTTGGTTCGTCGCCGTGCTGTTCGTGCCGCAGCTGTCGACCTGGCTGCTCCGGGTCAGGCCGAGGATCGGCGAGGGCGAGGCGGCGCACGAGCTGTTCGACACGCCGTTCTATCGCCGCTTCCGCGCACTGGTCGACGGCTGCCTGCAGTGGCGCAAGACAGTGATCGCGGCCACCCTGGCGGCACTCGCCCTGGGCATCTTCGGCTTCCGCTACATCGAGCAGCAGTTCTTTCCCGACTCGAACCGGCTCGAGCTGATGGTCGACCTTTGGCTGGCCGAGGGCACCAGCTTCCAGGCCACCGAGGCGCAGGCGAAGAAGTTCGAGCAGTGGCTGCAGAAGCAGCCGGAGGTCGAGTACTACGCCGGCTACGTGGGCACCGGCAGCCCGCGCTTTTACCTGCCGCAGAACCAGCAGTTCCCGCAGAGCAACCTGGCGCAGTACGTGATTGCCACCCGCAGCCTGGCCGACCGCGACGGCCTGCGCCTGCGGCTGCGCCATCTCTTCCGCGACGACTTTCCCGAGCTGCGCGGCCGCGTGCAGCTGCTGCCGAACGGGCCGCCGGTGCCATACCCGGTGCAGTTCCGCATCGAGGGCGACGACCCGGCGCGCGTGCGCGCCATCGCCGACCGCGTCAAGGAACTGGTGCGCGCCAACGAGAACACGCTCGGGGTGAACGACAACTGGAACGAGAACGTCAAACAGCTGCGCCTGATCCTCGACCAGGACAAGGCGCGCGTGCTCGGGGTGTCGACGCAGATGCTGGCGCGGGCGGCGCAGACGATCCTGGCCGGAGCCGTGATCGGCCAGTTCCGCGAGGGCGACGAGCTGATCGACATCGTGCTGCGCCAACCCTATGACGAGCGCGACACGATGACTCGGCTGGCCGACGCCAACATGCCGACCGGCTCCGGCCGCTATGTGCCGCTGTCGCAGCTGGTCAAGGTCGAGTTCGGCTGGGAACCGGGCGTGCTGTGGCGCGAGAACCGCAATTTCGCGATCACCGTGCAGAGCGACATCCGCGACGGCATCCAGCCGGCCACCGTGAGCGACCAGATCTGGAACTCGCCCGGCATGGCGGCGGTGCGCGACGGGCTTCCGGCCGGCTACCGGCTGGTGATCGCCGGCGCCGCCGAGGAGAGCGACAAGGCGGGCAAGGCGATCGCCGCCAAGGTACCGCTGGCGCTGTTCATCATCTTCACCCTGCTGATGCTGCAGCTCAGGAGCTTCTCGCGCTCGATGCTGGTGTTCCTCACCGGGCCGTTGGGCTTCATCGGCGCCGCGGCGGCGCTGCTGGCGCTGCAGCG
>JBHJND010000304.1:0-2260 GCA_048497655.1 Caballeronia novacaledonica | reverse complement strand
GCGCTCGGCATCGCCGCCGTCGGCTCGTTCTTCGCCGGCAGCGTGGCCACGCTGCTGATCGCCGCCTTCGCGCTGCCGCTGGTCGAGGTGGCCTTCAAGTTCGGCCCGGCCGAGTACTTCTCGCTGATGGTGCTCGGCCTGATCGGCGCGGTGGTGCTGGCCTCGGGCTCGCTGATCAAGGCGATCGCGATGATCGTGCTCGGCCTGCTGCTCGGCCTGGTCGGCACCGACGTGAACTCGGGGGTTGCCCGCTTCGCCTTCAACGTGCCGGAGCTGACCGACGGCATCGGCTTCGTCGCGGTGGCGATGGGCGTGTTCGCCTTCGCCGAGATCGTCGCCAACGTCGAGAAGCACGAGAAGCGCGAGGTCTTCACCGACAAGGTGAAGAACCTGTGGCCGACCGGCGCCGACCTGAAGGACGCGGCGCCGGCGATCGCCCGCGGCACCGCGCTCGGCTCGGCTCTCGGCATCCTGCCTGGCGGCGGCGCGCTGCTTGCCTCGTTCGCCTCCTACAGCCTGGAGAAGAAGATCGCCGGCAGCAGGGCCGAGCCGCCGTTCGGCCAGGGCAACATCCGCGGCGTGGCGGGGCCGGAGTCGGCCAACAATGCCGGTGCGCAGACCTCGTTCATCCCCATGCTGACGCTGGGCATCCCGCCCAACGCGGTGATGGCGCTGATGGTCGGCGCGATGACCATCCACAACATCCAGCCCGGGCCGCAGGTGATGTCGAGCAACCCGGCGCTGTTCTGGGGCCTGATCGCCTCGATGTGGATCGGCAACCTGATGCTGGTGGTGCTGAACCTGCCGCTGATCGGCATCTGGGTGCAGTTGCTGAAGGTGCCGTACAAGTGGCTTTATCCGGCGATCCTCGCCTTCTGCTGCATCGGCGCGTATTCGCTGAACAACAACGTCTTCGACGTCTACGTGACGGCCGTGTTCGGCGCCGTCGGCTACCTGTTCTACAAGCTCGACTGCGAGCCGGCGCCGCTGATCCTCGGCTTCATCCTCGGCCCGATGATGGAGGAGAACCTGCGGCGGGCGATGCTGCTGTCGCGCGGCGACCCGACGGTGTTCTTCACCCGCCCGCTGTCGCTGGCGCTGCTGCTGATGGCGGCGGCGCTGGTGCTGCTGGTGGCCCTGCCGGCGATCAAGTCGCGGCGCGAGGAGGCGTTCCACGAGAACGACTGAGCCTCGCGCGCCCGAACGAAAAGGCCCGGCTTGCGCCGGGCCTTTTCACGACCGCCGCCGAAGCAGCGGCCGTCTCGGGGGATCTTGACGTACCGCCCGGCGCCGCTCAGTTGGCGCGCTGCGCGGCCGGCGTCCCGGCGAGGGCCGCCGGGCGCTCGCCGATCACCTCGGCCACCGGCAGCACGACGAGGTCGCCGTGCGCGGTCAGGCGGGTGTACTCGTCGTTGAAGTGAACCTTGGCCAGCACCAGCGTGGCGCCGATGAACGCGGCCATCGCTGCACTGACGAGGCGGACGGACTTGGACGCTGCGTACATGGTCGACTCCTTCGGCTTGTCTCGTTGATCGTTTGCGTTGCTTCCCGATGAGTCGAACTGTAGGCAGCGGCCGACGGCGGAGCGAGCGGATTGCGACGGAGCGCGCAATTCGGCGACTGGACTGCAGGGCCCGCTTTCGTCGCCGACTGGCACAATTCGTCGCTCGCCCCCGCTTTCCGGCACTTCATCCCGTCCAGGCCCCGTTCGTCGCGCCCGGCCCGGCCTCCGGCAGGGGCGGGGCTGGATTCGGTCACGGCGCCGGTCTGCCGACCGCTCGCATGGACAAGAGGCCATGAACTTCGACTGGAACAACCCCTACCCCACCACGCGGCGGCCGGTGTTCGCGCGCAACGTGGTCGCCACCAGCCAGCCGCTGGCCGCGCAGGCAGGCCTCGCCGTGATGGCGCGCGGCGGCAATGCCGTCGACGCGGCGATCGCCGCGGCGGCGGTGATCGCGCTCGCCGAGCCGTGCAGCAACGGGCTGGGCTCGGACAACTTCGCCATCGTCTGGGACGGGCGCGAACTGCACGGCCTGAACGCCAGCGGCACCGCGCCGGCGGCGTGGACGCTGGAATACTTCCGCCGCAAGTACGGCGACGACCTGGCGGCCAGCGCGCCGAAGCGCGGCTGGGACTCGGTCACCGTGCCGGGCGCGGTGGCCGGCTGGGCGATGCTGCACGGCAGGCTGGGCAAGCTGCCTTTCGCCGACGTGCTGGCGCCGGCGATCGACTACGCCGAGCGCGGCTTCGCGGTTTC
>JBHJND010000303.1:0-4036 GCA_048497655.1 Caballeronia novacaledonica | reverse complement strand
ACCATCGCCACGAAGGACAGCTGGAACGCCTTCTCGGTCTCGGTCAGCGTCTCGGCCAGCGAATTGGCGAACTCGGCGTCGATCGCCCGCGCCACGTCCGCCACCCGCGCCGGGTCGTCGACGTCGACCACGAACACGCCGACGCTGTTGGCCGCGCGCGGCGCGCGCTGCTTCAGGTACTCGTTCAGGTAGTCGTAGTGGAAGTACATCTGCCGGGTGATCGTCGCCTCGTCGCGGCCCTCGTAGATCGCCCGGATGGTGAACTCGTGGTTGCCGGGGTAGATCGTGCCGCGCAGCGGCAGCCGGTCGCCGACCTTGAAGCCGTAGAGATCCGCCAGCTGGCGGCCGACCGCGGCGCCGCGCCGGTCGCGCAGGTAGTCGGCCCACTGCCCCGGCTCGAAGACGAACTCCGGGTACATCGCGAAGTACTGCGGCGAGTCGACCGCGAACTGGGCGAAAAAGCTGCGCTCGTCGCGCCACACCCCGCCGAACCAGTTCGACGTGGCCACGCCACGCACGCCGTCGATGGCGCGGATCCGGTCGCGGTAGTAAATCGGCAGTGGAAACACCAGCGAGATGCTGTTGCGGGTGACCAGCCGGGTCGGCGAGGCGGCGTCCGCGCCGGCGTACCACGCCTGCACCACCGTCTGCAGCAGCCCGAAGGCGGCCAGCGCGATCACCAGGCCGAGCACGGTGAGCCCGGTGCGCAGGCGGGCACGGAAGGCGTTGCGGAAGACGAGCTTGAGGAAGAACACGCCGGCTCGCGATCGGTCAGTGCGCGAAGGGACTGGTGTCGGTGAGCTGCCCCTTGTCGAGGTAGATCAGGTGGTGCGCCGCCTCGGCCGCGCGCGGGTCGTGGGTGACCATCACGATGGTCTTGCCCAGCTCGACGTTCAGCCGATCTAGCAGGCCGAGGATCTCGGCCGCCGAGGCGCGGTCGAGGTCGCCGGTCGGCTCGTCGGCGATCAGCAGCAGCGGATCGGTGACCACCGCGCGGGCGATCGCCACCCGCTGCTGCTGGCCGCCCGACAGCTCGTTCGGCCGGTGGTCCATGCGGTCGGCGAGTCCCACCAGCGACAGCACCGTCTCGACCCGCTCGGCCCGCTCGCGCCGCGACAGCGAGGTCAGCAGCAGCGGCAGCTCGACGTTCTCCCAGGCGGTGAGCACCGGCATCAGGTTGTAGAACTGAAAGATGAAGCCGACCGAGGCGGCGCGCCACGCCGCCAGTTCGGTCTCGTCGAGTTGCGTGATGTCCTCGCCGGCGACGCTGATCGCGCCGGCGTCCGGCTTGTCGATGCCGGCGACCAGGTTCAGCAACGTGCTCTTGCCGGAGCCCGACGGGCCCATCAGCGCGACGAAGTCGCCGCGGCCGATGTCGAGGTTGATGTCGGTGAGCACCGGCACGCGCTGCTCGCCGCGGGTGTAGCTCTTGGCGACGCGGCGGATCGAGATCAGCGCCTCGGCTTCGGCCGCGCGCGGCGTGCGCTGCACGGTGGGCGCGTCGTTCATCGGCGCTGTGCGCGCTAGCGCTTCGCCGTCACCGGCGTGCCGTCGGCGAGGTTCGCCGGCGGATTGACGACCACCCGCGTGCCCGGAGCGACGCCGTCCACGCGCACCAGGTCGCCGACGCGCTCGCCTGTCTTCACCGGTGTGCGCGTCACGCGGCCGCCGGCCGCCGCCTTCTCGCCGCCCTTATCCGCGCCCTTCTGCGCCGAGGTGCCCCCCTCCGCCTGCACGACGAAGACGACTTCCTGCCCGTTGGCCTTGACGACCGCTTCCGGCCGCAGCGCCGGCACCGGGCTGCGCTCGGCGGCTTCGAGCCGGCGCGTCAGGAAGGCGATCCTGGCGCTCATGTCGGGAAGCACGCGCGGGTCGATCTCGTCGAACTTCACCTTGACCAGCAGCGTTGCCTTGCTGCGGTCCACTGTCGGCACGATGCGCGACACCGCGCCGGCCAGCCGCAGGTCGGGATAGGCGTCGAGCAGGATCTCCGCCGGCTGGCCGACCGCGATCTTCGCGATCGACGCCTCCGAGACGTCGGCCTCCACCTCGAGCGTGCTCATGTCGGCCATCGTCACCACCGCGCCGGTGGTGCCGGCGGCGCTGGAGAACGGCGTCAGGATGTCGCCGACGTTGGCGTTCTTGGTCAGCACGATGCCGGTGAATGGCGCGCGGATCAGCGTCTGGTCGAAGCCCACGCTCGCCGCGCGCAGGTTGGCCTGCGCCACCGCGATCTGCGCCTCGAGCGACTTGATCGCCGCCTGCGCCTTGTTGAAGCGCGCCTCGGCGGTGTCGACCGCGGCGCTCGAGATGAAGTCCTTCTGCGCCAGTTCGCGCGAGCGTTTCAGCGCCACCGCGGCGTCGGCCAGCTCGGCCTGCCCCTGCACCAGGTTGGCCTCGGCGGCCCTCACGCCGGCGGCGGCCTGCTCCCGGGTGGCGGCAACGTCGCGGTTTTCCAGTCGCGCGATGATCTCGCCCTCGGCGACGCGCTGGCCTTCCTCGACACCCAGCCACTCGAGCTTGCCGGTGGCCTTGCTCGACACCGAAGCGCGCCGCGCGGCGACCACGCGGCCGGTAGCGTTGAGCACGGCGATCGCCTGCGACGGATAGGCGCTCGCCACGGTGGCGATCTCCACCGCCAGCGGCCGGTTGCGCTGGCCGACGAAAGCCGCCGCGGCGCCGATCGCGACAAGCGCCAGCAGCCAGACCCACCAGCGCTTCCACAGCGGCCTGCGCCGCCTTGGCGGCGCCGCGCTGCGGTCGATCGACAGCTTGCTCAGCGAGTGGGCGGGTTGGGGTTCGGTCATCGCGGCGGGCGGAGCGGCAAGGGCGCGCGGATGCTACAGAAGCCCCGGCAGCGCGGCGCCGAAGGCCGCTGACACCGCCGGGACATGCCAGGGTCAGCCGCCGGCGGCCTCGGCGTAGACGTGCTCGGGGCCCGGGAACCGACCTGCCCGCACGTCGTCGACGTAAGCGCCCACTGCCGCCTCCAGCGAACCTGCGCCTTGCAGGAAGTTCCTGACGAAGCGCGGCCGCTTGCCGACGCCGGCGCCGAGCATGTCGTGCAGCACGAGCACCTGGCCGCTGCAGGCGACGCTCGCGCCGATGCCGATGGTGATCAGCGCGACCTCCTCGGCCACCCGGCGTGCCAGGGGCTCGGGCACCGCCTCGATCACCATCATCGCCGCGCCGGCATCCTGCAAGGCCCGCGCCGATGCCAGCAGGGCCTCGGCCGCGCCGGCGCCCCGGCCCTGCACGCGGTAGCCGCCGAACACGTTGACGTGCTGCGGGGTCAGGCCGATGTGCGCACACACGGGCACCCCCCGGCGGACCATGAACTCCACCGTCGGCGCCATCTCGGCGCCGCCCTCGATCTTGACCATCTGGCTGCCTGCCTGCATCAGCGTCACGGCGCCGGCGAAGGCCTGCTCGGGGCTGGCCTGGAACGAACCGAAGGGCATGTCGGCGACGATCCACGGCCGCGCCGCGCCGCGCGCCACGCAGGCGGTGTGGTAGGCCACGTCGGCAACCGTCACCGGCAGCGTCGAGTCGTGCCCCTGGACCACCATGCCGAGCGAGTCGCCGATCAGCAGGATGTCGACCCCGGCCGCGTCGAGCGTGGCGGCGAAGGCGGCGTCGTAGCAGGTCAGCATCGCCAGCTTTCGCGTGGCGGCGAGCCGGCGCAGGTCGTTCAGGGTCAGGCGGGGCGTGGATGCGTGGGAGGACATGTAGGTCTCCGCGCCGAAGGCGGCGCTGCTGTGGCGGCGGACGAGGCCGGCCCGGCGCGCCGGGCGTTTACTTGCCGATGCAGAACCGGGAAAAGATCCTCCCCAGCAGGTCGTCGGCAGTGACCTCGCCGGTGATCTCGCTCAGACGGCTCCCGGCCAGCCGCAGTTCCTCGGCGAACAGCTCCAGTTGCGCGTTGCCGTAGCCGTGCTCGGCATCGGCGTACGCCGCCGCGGCCGCTAGGTGTTCCTGCGCCCGCGCCAGCGCCTGCAGGTGGCGCTCGCGGGCGAGGAAGACGGTCTCGCCGCTG
>JBHJND010000302.1:0-2196 GCA_048497655.1 Caballeronia novacaledonica | reverse complement strand
GGCGTATGTTCGAGCGCCGTGCCTTTTCCATTGCGATGACGCGGTTAATTGCATCGACAGCGGCTGCACGCGAACTGGTGCGGCCGCACACCCGCGGATCAGAAGGCACCAACTAGCGGCACGACCAGGGCAATGCATCGGTTTGGCTCGGTCGCGAGACTGTGCTGCAATCCGCCCCCAGACTTTCCCGGGGGAGTGGTGAGCACTGAAGAGGCCGGTCGCGGTTGGTGGCGATCGTTGTTGCAGCGCGACGGCATCGCGCGCGGCGACCTCGCCGGCGGCCTGACCGCGGCACTGGTCCTGCCCGCCGTCGAAGGCGGCTACGGCCTGATTGCCTTCGGTCCGCTCGGGCCGGACGTGGTGCAGATCGGCTTCCTGCTCGGCGCCTGGACGGCGGCAATCGCCACCCTTGTCTCGATGCTCGCCGGCGGGCGCGGGCCGCTGCTCAGCGGCTCGGGCGCGGCGCTGGCGCTGCTGGTGTCGTCGCTGATCGCGGCGCTGGTCACCGATGCCCGCTTCCTCGGCGCCGACGGCCGCCCCTTCCTGCCGACCATCCTCGCCTTCGTCGCGCTTGGGGTGGCGATGGCCGGCGCGATCCAGGTGGCGCTGGCGACGCTGAGGCTCGGCGGGCTGGTGCACTTCGTGCCGTTCCCGGTGCACGCCGGCTACATCAACGGCTCGGCGGTGCTGATGGTCGGCGCGATGATCCCGCACGCGCTCGGCCTGCAGGGCTCGATGGCGCAGTTCGACCCGAGGCAGATCCACTGGCTGGCGCCTTTCATCGCGCTGGCGGCGCTCGCCGTGGCGCTGCGCGCGCCGAAGTGGACCCGTCCGGTCCCGCCGTACCTGCTGGCGCTGCTGACGGCCACCGGCCTGCACCACTTGCTGGCGCTCACGCCGCTGGCCGGCGCGCTCGGCCCGCTGCTCGATGCGCCGGACTTCCAGTGGCCGACGCTCGACGCGATGGCGCCGATTCCCGAGTACGTGGCCGACGGCCTGGTGCGCGACAAGCTGTGGCTGCTGCTGCAGTTCGCCGTCGCGGTGGCGATGATGGCGAGCCTGCAGTCGGCGCTCGCCGGCTCGACCATCGACGAGCTGACGCACAAGCGCCGCTCCAGCGAGCGCGAGCTGTTCGCGCAGGGCTGGGCCAACGTCGCCGTCGGCGTGATCGGCGCGCCGCCGGGCGCGGCGTCGACCACCCGCAGCAAGCTGAACCTCGACGCGGGCGGCTCCACCGCGATGTCGCGGCTGGTCTTCGGCGGCGCCATGCTGGTCCTGCTGTCGATCGGCCTGCAGTTCATGGACCTGCTGCCGATGGCGGCGATCGCCGGCGTGTTCTTCGCGGTGGCCATCGGCCTGATCGACGAGTGGACGCGCGGCGCCACCGCGGTGCTGTGGCGCGAGGCCAGGCAACGGCGCCTGCCATGGCAGCTGGCGCACAGCTACGCGGCGATGCTGCTGGTGGCCGCCGTCACGGTCGTCGTCTCGCTGCCGGTGGCGATCGGCCTGGGCACGCTGGTGGCGATGGTGATGTTCATCCGCAGCAACACCAAGCCGCCGGTGCGCCGCGTGCTGCACGCCGACCAGCGCAGCTCGCGCAAGATCCGCCCGGCCGCCGAGTCCGAGTTGCTGCGCAAGCACGGCAAGCGGATCGCGGTGGTCGAGCTCGACGGCGCGCTGTTCTTCGGCACCGCCGAGGCGGCCGGAGAGGAAATCGAACGTCTCGCGCAAAGCTCGGACTTCATCCTGCTCGACTTCGAGCGGGTCAACGAGGTCGACGCCAGTGGCGCGCGCGTGTTGCTGCACACCGCTCACGCGGTCCACCGCGCGGGCCGTCACCTGTTGATCGCCGGACTGGCGCGCGGGGATCTGCGCGCGCGGATGATCCGCGACATGGACGTCGAGGCGCACCTGGTGGACGCGCAGTTCTTCGCGGACGCCGACAGCGCGCTGGAGCACGCCGAGGACCGGCTGTTGGCGAGCGTCGAAGGGCTGGCCGGCGAGCGGCCGGTGCTGACGCTGGAGCAGACGTTGCTAGGCAGCGGGCTGACGGCCGAGGAACTCGCGCTGCTTGCCTCGCTGACGGTGGAGCGCCGCTTTGCCAAGGGCGAGGTGGTGTTCCGCCGCGGCGAGCCGGGCGACGCGATGTACGTCTCGCTGCAGGGGCAGATCGGCATCTGGCTGCCGCTCGGCGCC
>JBHJND010000301.1:0-2344 GCA_048497655.1 Caballeronia novacaledonica | reverse complement strand
GGCCCGCTCCGCCCGCAGGCGATACTCGACGTCGACCTCCCGCCGGCGGGCCTCGGCACTCAGGATGCCCGCGGTGGTCTGGACCGCCTCGTTCAGGTTGAACCGACGCCGCTCGGGGTCGTGGCGCGCCAGCAGCGCCCGCAGCCGCTTGATCACCTCGCTGGCGCGCAAGTCGTCACGCTTGATGTCGGCCAGGATCTGCAGCAGTTCGTCGCGCCTGAGCTGGTCGGACTGGATCAGCATCTCCGCCGCGTCGGCGTTGCTGAGGATGGCCCCCAGCGGCTGGTTGATCTCGTGCGCGATCGATGCGGTGAGCTCGCCGGCGACCGCCAGCCGCGAGGCGTGCAGCAGCTGCACGCGCTGCGCCTGCAGGCTCAGTTCGGCCGCCCGCCGGCGGCGATGCTGCAGCAGCAGCGCGGCGATCAGCAGCGTCTGCGCGAGCAGGGCAAGTGCCACCAGCAGCGACTGCCACCAGTAGCGCTCGAAGAAGCCCGGCTCGACGTAGCGGACCTCGCAGTCGGCCGGCAGCAGCCGCGCGCTCAGGCCGAAGCGCTTCAGCTGCCGCCCGTCGGCGGCGCAGCGCGACGGCGGCGACGGCTCGACGACCGGCTTGCCGGCGAGTTCCCCGTCGATGGCCCGCATGACGAGGCCGGCCAGCCGCTCGCCGCGCAGCGCGAGGGACTCGACCGCCCCGGCCGCCAGCCCGTGGCCCATCTGGGAGTCGTACACGCCGAAGATCGGCGCCGCGCTGGCGGCAGCGAGCGTCTCGAGCACGGCACGCGGCACGTACACGCGCCCGTCGATGTCGCGGAACAGGGTGGCGTAGAAGACGACCGTCTCCGGCGCCTCGCCGGCCAGGCGCTCGGCCACCTGTTTCGCCGGCAGGCCCACCAGGTATTCGACCTGCAGCCGCCCGGCATGCGGCGACAGCGCCTCGCGAAAGCCCGCCAGTTGCACTTCGTCGAACGGCGAGACGCCGCCGACGACGACGGCCCGGCGAGCCTTCGGCTGCAGCGCGAGGGCGATCCGCACCGCGCCGGCGAAGTCCACCTGCGCCGGGATGCCCGACATTCCGGCACCGGCGGGCAGCCGCTGCGCGTAGCCGGGCGCGACGAAGTGGAACACCGCCGGTGCATTGGGCCAGAGCCCCTGCCGGTAGCGCAGGTAGAAGTCGACCGCCGGCTCCGTCACCAGCACCACCGCGTCGATGTCGACGCTCTCGTACTTCCGGGCCAGCAGTTCCGCGAGCATCGGTCCGCCGGCGCCGCTGAAGCGCGCGGTGTCGATCGACTCGTAGATCCAGTGAACAGGCCCCGGGCGCCGCCTGGCCACGGCATCGCGCATGGCGGCGTCGATGGCGACGAACGCCGGCAGGTAGGGATCGGTGCCGCTGATCACCAGCACCTGCGCCGGGTCGCCGGCGCCGCGGCCGGCAGCCGCGGCTCCTTGCGCCATCGCCGCACTGCATGCGGCAAGCAGCGCGCCGAGCACCGCCGGCAGGAGCCGGCGGACGAGCGACGGGGGCGAGCGGCGCGGCGCCATGGGTGGCGCAATGTAATGCAGCGCCGGGCGGCCGGCATCGGCCCGCTGACATAATCGGCGGCGACCGTCGGGCCCCACCGCCGACACCCTCGAACGAACCGTGGCGAACATCACCGAGCAGGCCGGGTGAGCGCAAAGAACCAGTTCGTCCTGCTGCGCCAGCGCCGCTTCGCGCCGCTGTTCTGGGTGCAGTTCCTCGGCGCCGCCAACGACAACCTGTTCAAGTTCGCCTTCACGCTGCTGGCCACCTACGCGGCGGCGAAGTGGGGCGGCATCGACCCGCACTTCGCCGGCTTCCTGATCGCGGGGCTCTTCATCGCGCCGTTCGTGCTGTTCTCCGCCACCAGCGGCCAGCTGGCCGACAAGCTGGAGAAGTCGCGCTTCATCCGCCGCATCAAGGACGCCGAGATCGCGGTGGCGCTGGTCGGCGGCGCCGGGCTGGCGCTGCAGTCGGCGCCGCTGGTCTACCTGGCGATCTTCCTGCTCGGCCTGCAGTCGACGGTGTTCGGACCGGTCAAGTACGCCTACCTGCCGCAGCACCTCGACACGAACGAACTGACCGGCGGCAACGGCCTGGTCGAGATGGGCACCTTCGTCGCCATCCTGCTCGGCACCATCGGCGCCGGGCTGCTGATCGGCGCCGCCGGCGACGGCGGTGCGCTCGCCGTGGCGGCGGTGGTGCTCGCCATCGCCGTGCTCGGCCGCCTCGCCGCGCAGCGGGTGCCGCACACGCCGCCCGCCGATCCGGCGCTGGCGCTGAACTGGAACCCGTTCAGCGAGACCTGGGCCAACCTGAAGATCG
>JBHJND010000300.1:0-9036 GCA_048497655.1 Caballeronia novacaledonica | reverse complement strand
CAGCGCGAAGCCGGTCTGGCTGCTCGCCGGCCCGGGCAGGAACTGGGTCAGGGCGACCAGGTCGGCGTAGCTGCGGTCGTCCAGCCAGCGGCGTCGCTCGACGAACTCGGCTCGGAAGTAACCGAGGTGGGCGATCGGCCCGCCGAAGGAGGTCAGGCCCAGGCGCAGGAAGGCGAGCAGCACCTCGCCGGCGCTGCCCGGCGGCGGGCTTTCAGCGGCGGCGGGCGTGGCGCGCTGCCGTTTCGGCGCGGCCACGGGAGCCCCCGGGCAGGACCTCGCCGGCCAGTTCGGCGAGTTTCGGCCGGATGCTCTCCAGCGTGACGCGGCCCTTGCGCGTGATCCGGTAGTACTTGCGCCGCTTGCCGTCGACCACCTCGGTTGCTACGGACAACAGGCCGTCGGTCTGTAACCGATGCAGTAACGGATACATGGTGCCGGGCGTGAGTCGGTAGCCGTGCCGATACAGCTCCTCCATCATGCCGACGCCAAAGATCGGCTCTTCAGCAGCGTGGTGCAGGATATGCACGCGGGCAAAGGCGAGGAGGACGTCGCGCATATCGCATAGTTCGATATCGAGATTCGATACTAATGATCCTGATCAACATTACGTCGGTTTCGGCTGTCAGGATCCGCTTCAGCGTAGCCGGACTGCGGTTGGAAAAGTGGGGTCTGCGGCAAGCCGGGCGCATCCGGAAGATCCGTTGCTGTCTAGGAGGGGAAGATGAGGTTGGGTCTTATCGCGGCATTCCTGGTCGCCCTGCTGGCGGGTTGCACCAGCGGTGTATCGACCAGCACCGACAAGCAGTTCGTCGGCTCCGAGAAGTGCAAGTCGTGCCACACCAGTGAGTACGCCACCTGGAAGGGCACCCTTCACAGCAAGATGATCCGCACCGCCAAGGACGGCCTGCTCAAGGACGCGGGCGACAACTGGGCCAAGGACAGCAAGGGCAATGCCGGCCCGACCAAGGCGAACATCAGCGGCACGCCGGCGAAGATGGAGGACGTCGTCTTCGTGGTCGGCTCGAAGTGGAAGCAGCGCTTCCTGGTCAAGAACCCGGCCGGCGGCGGCCACCAGTTCCTCGACAAGCAGTGGAACAGCTTGCACAAGCAGTGGGAGCCGTACGGGCAGAAGAACACCTGGGAGACCCAGTGCGCCACCTGCCACGCCACCGGCTACAAGGTGCTCGAGGTCGACGACAAGCGCGCCATCAAGAAGTGGGCGATGACCGAGGAGAACACCGGCTGCGAGGCCTGCCACGGCCCGGGCAGCGCGCACGCGGTCGCCGGCGACAAGAAGCAGATCTTCAACCCCGGCAAGGCCTCGCTGGCCGAAGCCAACAAGGTCTGCGGCTACTGCCACGTCCGCATCGAGAACGACTACTACAAGACGGCCGAAGGCAACCACTCCGAGTTTCTGCCGCACCCGCAACTCGGCCAGAGCTACAAGGCCGGCACGGACGACTGGACGACCTGGTATCCCGACAAGGTGCTGATGGTCGGCATCCAGCCCGAGGACGTGATCACCAAGAACTACCCGAACACGGACCTGAACAACGCCTTCTTCATCGACGAGGCGGCGCAGAAGTCGGGCTTCTTCGAGGCGCGCAAGCACCACCAGGAGTACCAGGAGCACCTGCAGAGCAAGCATGCGAAGAACAACGTCGCCGGCTGCACGACCTGCCACTGGGCACACTCCTCGGCCGCCAAGCCGAAGCGCGTCACCGGTGCCGACACCTGCAAGGGCTGCCACGGCGACGCGATGAACGACCTCGACAAGTTCATGCCGGGACTGGCGAGCACGGCTCAGAACCTGTTCGTGCGCGCTCACACGTTCAACCCGAACATCTCCGCGCGCAAGGGCGGCCCGACCATCCCGGCCACGGCGCCCGAGCCGGCGTACTTCTACAAGAAGTAGCGCAGCGCGCTGCAGATCAAGACAAGAAGGGGCGGTCTGACCGCCCCTTTTTCGTGCGCCGTCGCCGCGCGCTCGTCAGAAGACGACGACCTTGTCGGCCTCGATGGTCCATGTCGACAGCACGTCCATCGAGCCGCGCTCGGCCCCCGGGACCAGACTGTCTACCGACATCCCCCGCGCGTCCATGCAAGAGCCGCAGATGGCGACCGTGCCGCCGCGCCGGATGAACGCGCCGAGCATGTCGCCGATGTTGTAGTAGCCGGCCGGCACCTTCTGCCCGCCCTGCGCGCAAGAGGCGGCGTCGCCCATCAGGAACACGCGCACCGTGCCTGCGCCCTTCTCCAGCAGCGCGCGCGCCAGTCGCAGCGCGTTGTAGCTGCGTTCGGTGCCGTACGGCGGGTCGTTGAGGATCAGCAGCGTGCCGGCCATCACCGGCCTCCGGACTTGATCGCGTCGCGCAGGGACTCGAAGTCCTTGCGCACCTTGTCGTTGTAGAGCAGGCCCATCTTGTCCTGGCGGGGAACGCCCTCGATCTCCAGCACGTCGGCCACCATCTGGAAGCTGGCCTGGCCGTTGTGGTCGCGGCCGTCGGCAGCGATCATCTGATGGCCGAAGAACACCGCCGGCGCCGGCAGTCCCGGCGCGAGGCTCGACGGCAGCAGCTGGATCGGCACCCGGTAGGTGTTGGCCAGTTCGGCGGCCACCTGCAGGTTGCCGTTGCAGCGCTGCCCCGGCGGGTCCTTGGCGACGAAGGTCAGCACCCTGCGCCCGGCGGCGTCGACGGCGCCGGGCACCGCCATCGAGACGCCTTGCGCCGCGGCGGCGAAGGCGGCTGACGCCAGAGCGACGGCGAGGATTCCCTGCTTCTTCATGACGTCGACTCCTTTCGATGAGGGCGTGGCGCGGCGAACGGTTCGCCTGCCGCGGCCGCGGACGGCCGGCCGGGATTGCGCAGCGGCTGAGTCAGCAGCCGTGCCAGCGTCAGCTCGGCCGGCGCCGACAGTCCCGTGACGCCGATGCGCATCGCCGCATGACCCGCCGCCGGCTGCGCGCGGTAGGTGCCGAACAGGCGGTCCCACCATGACAGGTTGAAGCCGTAGTTGCTGTTCATCTCCTTCGCCAGCATTGAGTGGTGGACGCGGTGCATGTCGGGAGTGACGACGAGCCAGCGCAACCGGCGGTCGACCGCGACGGGCAGCCGCCCGTTGGCGTGGTTGAACATGGCGGTGGCATTGAGCAGCACCTCGAACAGCAGCACCGCGACGGCCGGCGCGCCGAGCGCGGTGATGACGGCGCACTTGATGCCGAGCGACAGCCCGATCTCCACCGGGTGGAAGCGGGTGCCCGTGGTGACGTCGAAGTCGGGATCGGCGTGGTGCACGCGGTGCAGCCGCCACAGCGCCGGCACCGCGTGGAACAGGACGTGCTGCAGGTAGATCGCCAGGTCGAGGGCGACGACCGCCAGCGGCACGGCTGCCCATGCCGGCAGGGCGAGCGCGTTGAGCAGTCCCCAGCCCCCGGCCTCGCCCGCGACGGCGACGGCGACCGCGGCGCCCGGCGCCAGCAGGCGCACCAGCAGCACGTCGAGCGCCAGCAGCGCCAGGTTGTGCGGCCAGCGCTGCGCACGGGCGAAGCGGCGCGTCCGCCGCGGCGCCAGCGCCTCCCACAGCGCGACCCCGGCGAACACCGTGGCGAATGCGCCCAGGCGCAGCAGCGGCTCGACTGCGGATACGGCCTCGGACGTCATGTGCCTCCGCCTGCCCCGGCGCGGCGGTGGTACGCTGCGCCACAGTCGTCCAGTATTCAAGTAATCGCTTGAATACTATGTGCCAAGGAGGCCCCGTGTCAAACTCCGCCAATCCCAAGCGTGCGGTGTTCGAGAACCTGGCGCGCATCGGCGCCGCGCTGTCGAGCGCGGTGCGGCTCGAGCTGCTCGAGCTGCTGGCGCAGGGCGAGCGCAGCGTCGAGGAACTGGCGACGCTGACCGGCGCGACGGTGGCCAATACCTCGCAACACCTGCAGAAGCTGAAGCAGGCGGGGCTGATCGGCGGCCGCAGGCAGGCGCAGTTCGTCCGCTACCGGCTGGCCGGCGACGAGGTCGTGGCGCTGCTCGGTGCGCTCGGCGCCGCCGGGCAGGCGTATCTCGCCGACGTCGAGCGGATCGTGCGGCTGTATTTCACCGCCAAGGACCAGATGGAGCCGGTGCCGGCGGCCGAGCTGATGCAACGGGCGAAGAAGGGACTGGTCACGGTCCTGGACGTGCGGCCGCCGGAGGAGTTCGCCGCCGGCCACGTGCCGGGAGCGATCAACATCCCGATCGGTGAGCTGCAGAAGCGGCTCGCCGAACTGCCGAAGCGCAAGGAGGTCGTCGCCTACTGCCGCGGGCCATACTGCCTGATGTCCTACGACGCCGTGCACCTGCTGCGCGGCAGGGGGCTGAAGGCGCGCCGGCTGCAGGACGGGCTGCCGGAGTGGCGCCTGGCCGGGCTGCCCACGGCGCGCGACTGACCGCGGCACTCTCGGGTCCTGCCGCGGGACGCGGCGGCGCCTGCGGTAGGCTTGCACTCGCCCGCGAGCCACCGTGCGCATCGCGCCGCTCCGATGCCCGTCACCCCGCTGCCCGCCGAACACCCGCTGCGCCGGCCGCTCGCCGACGAGCTGCACGCGCGTCCGCCGACGCCGGTGCGCTCGCCGGCGGTGGTCTCCTGCCTGGCGCTGCTCGACGCGCCGGCCGGCGAGGTCCTCGCCACGCTGCGCGAGGTGCTCGGCGAGCCGCCGTCGGACGCCGGCGAGGTCGCGCACATCATCTTCGAGCGGCCGCAGCTGCGCCTGAAGTGGGAGCGGCACGGCGAGTTCGTCAGCCTGACGCTGGTTCGACCGCTGGCGGAGTCCTCGCTTGCCGCGTTCGACCGCTTCCCGAGTGCATTCGGTGCGCTGCCGGCGGGGGCGCTGGCACGGCTGCCGGGCCGGCTGATCGCCGCCGCCGACATCCTGCTGCTTCCCGAGGCGGGCAACGCGGCCGGAGACGACGCGCTGGCGCGCTGGTTCGACCGCGGTGCGCTCGCCGGCTCGCGCATCCTCGACGGGCAGGCCAGCGTGTTCACCGATTTCGTCGTGCACAGCGAGGGCGAGGGCGGCGGCCGCTCGCTCTGGCTGGTGCTCGACGACGGGATGAGCGCGCCGCAGACGGCGCGGCTGGTGCAGCGGGTGATCGAGATCGAGGTCTACCGGATGATGGCGCTGCTCGCCTTCCCGCTGGCGCGCGCCGCCCTGCCGCAACTGAACGCGATCGAGCAGCGGCTGGCGGCGATCACCGCCGCCACCGCGGCGCTGCACGGGCAGGGCGACGTCGCCGCCGCGCAGCAGGAGGAGCGCCGCCTGCTCGACGAGCTGACGCGGCTCGCCGCCGAGGTGGAGCGCTCGGTGGCATCGACCGCCTTCCGCTTCTCGGCCGGGCAGGCGTACTGGGAACTGGTGAGCACGCGCGCGCGCGAGCTGCGCGAGGTGCGCATCGGCGACCGGCGGACCCTCGGCGGCTTCCTGTCGCGCCGGCTGGCGCCGGCGATGAGTTCCTGCGCCGCGGCGGCGCGGCGGCAGGAGGAGCTGTCGGCGCGCATCGAGCGGGCCAGCGCGCTGCTGCGCACGCGGGTGGACGTGGCGCGCGAGGAGCAGAACCAGCAGCTGCTGGCGGCGATGGAGCGGCGCGGCAAGATCTCGCTGCGCATGCAGCAGACGGTCGAAGGGCTGTCGGTGGCGGCGATCACCTACTACGCGGCCGGCCTGCTCGGCTATCTCGCCAAGCCGCTGAAGTCGCTCTGGCCGGCGATCAACCCGGACTGGATCGTCGCCGCGGCGATCCCGTTGCTTGCCTTCGGCGTCTGGCGCGCCGTGCACCGGCTGCGCCGCGAACTGCTGCGCGACTGACCCGGCAGCCGCCGGGACCCGCGCGGCTGTCGGCGCTTGCTGCGCTCCAGGCCCGAGCTCCGGCAGTCCGTCGCGCGGCGCGGGCGGCGGCAGCCGCGGTTGCGCATACTGGCGCCCGGGTCGAACGGGAAGGGGGCGAGTCGATGCAGGAAGGCAATTTCGCCGCCGCGCGCCGCGCGCTGCTGCTGGCCGGCGCGGCGGCGCCGCTGGGCGTCGCGCTGGCCGGCAATGAGGACACGGCGACGATCGCGCTGTTCGGCACCGCCGGCGATCGCGTCGAGGGCTCCGGCAAGGTGGTCGAGGAGCCGCGCGAGCTCGCCGGCTTCAACCGCGTGATCGTGCAGGGGCCGCTGAAGGTCGTCGCCAAGGCGGCCGATGTGGACCGCGTGGTGGTGCGCGCCGACGACAACGTCGCGCCGCTGATCGAGACCAAGCTGCTCGGCGGCACGCTCGTCATCGGCGTGCGTGCCGGCGCCTCGTACCGCACGCGAACCGACGTGCAGGTGCGGCTGCAGGCGCGGCGGCTGAACGGCGTGGTGCTGCGCGGCTCGGGCGAGGTGCGGGTCGACCGCGTCGACACCGACGTCTTCGAGGCGACGCTGCAGGGCTCGGGCGACATCGTCGTCGATTCGCTGCGCGCCGACGCGGTGGCGGTGTCGATCGCCGGCAACGGCGACGTGCGCCTGAAGGGCACCGCGACCAGCCTCGGCGCGGTGATCGAAGGCTCGGGCGACCTGCACGCCGCCGAGCTGCCGGCCAACCAGGTGGCGGTGCGCATGCGCGGCAGCGGCGACGCGCGGGTGCACGCGATCGACGAACTGAAGGTCGAGGTCGACGGCTCCGGCGACGTGCACTACCGCGGCGCGCCGAAGATCAGCAAGACGATCCGCGGCTCGGGATCGGTGACCGCGCTGCGCTAGGCGCGGCCCGGCCGGACCGCGCCGTCTGCTTGCCTACTGCACCTTGAAGGACTTGGTGGCGACCGACTTGCCGTCGAGCAGGATCTCGACCGCATAGTCGCCCGCCGGCCAGCCGTCCGGCTTGCTGATGTGGAACTCGGTGGTCGCCGGGCCGGTCGGCGTGATGGTTGCGGTGTCTTCCTTCACCGGCACCGTCTTGCCGTCCCTGGTGAAGGTCCACTTCGCCACCAGCGTCGCCGAACCGGCGCCGGTGGTGTCGATCGAGGCGTGGATCGTGTCGCCCTTGGCGAACGCCTCGGCAGCCGCGGTGACTTTCTTGTCGGCGCCGACGGCCTTGCCCAGCGTGACCGCCGACAGCGTGACGCCGACGGGCGCGGGCGCCGGCATCGGCGCCGGGGCGGGTGCAGGCGGCGGCGGAGGCGGCGGGGGCGGCTCCTTCTTGCCGCAGGCCGCAAGGGCGAACGCGGCGGCGGCAACCAGCGCGAGATGACGAAGTTTCGAGTTCATGGCGATTGCTCCAGGTCGAATGAATAGTCGTTCGGCGCGGCAGACACGCTGCCGCGCCGGGGCTGCGAGGCGGTGCTCAGTCCAGAGGCGGGATCTTCAGCTTCTGTCCGGGGAAGATCTTGTTCGGATCCTTCAGGATGTCCTTGTTGGCCTCGAAGATCTTCGGCCACTTGCTGGCGTCGCCGTACTCGTGCTTGGCTATCTTCGACAGGCTGTCGCCGGACTTGACCTCGTAGACCTTGGTCGCGGTCGAGCTCGAGCCGCTCTTGACGTTCGAGAAATCGGGCATGTCGCTCATTGGTGTGTCTCCCGGGAGTGCGACCCTAACGATAGCCCACTCGCGGGCCGGTTCGCACCGCTTCCGGTCAGGTCGGCGGCGGCCAGCAGCCAGGCGCCGGCGGCCAGCGGCAGGAACAGCAGGCACAGCGCCCAGGTATTGCTGCCAAAGACGGCCATGGCGATGCCGAAGATCAGCGGACCGAGCGCGGCCGACAGCCGCCCGGCCACCGCGTTGAAACCGAACATCTCGGCCGCCTGTGCCGGTGGCACCAGTGAGGCGTACAGCGAGCGGAACACGGCCTGGATCGACGCGAAGACCAGGCCGAGCAGCACGACGGCAGCCGCCGGCACCCAGTCGGCGCGGCCGAAGGCGAGCAGCAGGATCGCGCCTGCGAGCACTGCGCACGTCACCAGGACGGTCGGCTTCGCGCCCCAGCGGTCGGCCAGGGTGCCGAAGGCCACCGTCGACGGGATGGCGACCAGGTGGTAAAGCAGCGCCAGCCAGAGCAGCCCTTCGACCCCCACGCCGAACCGCGACGACATCACGATGACGATGAAGAACTGGATCGTCACCAGCACGTCGTTGATCAGGAAGAACGAGACCAGCACCTGCAGCGCCGGCAGGTGCCCGCGCCAGCGGCGCAGGGTCGTGCCGACTGCGCGCACGCTCGCCGTCAGGCCGGCGGTGTGGCCCGGCGGCAGTTCGGCCGACCCGCGCAGGCCACGCAGCCCGGCCAGCCCCGGCACGGCAAGCACGGCGAACAACACGCCGCCGAGGACGAATAGCGAATCCAGGTGCTCCACCTGTGCCTTGGCCGGCAATCCGCCGAGCGTCACCAGCGCGCCACCGATGGCGACGATGCCGCCGAGCATGCCGAGCGCCCAGCCCAGGGCCGAGATCCGGCTGCGGTGGCCGGGGGCCGCGACGTCGACGACCAGCGAGTCGTAGATGCTGGTGGCCAGCGTGTAGCCGACCTGCGCGAGCACGAACACGGCGCCGGCGGCGAGGCTGCCCATTGCGGCGGCCGGCGGCAGCAGCATGGCCGCCAGTGCGCACAGCGCGGTCGTGACGGCGACCGCCCGCAGCCAGCGCCCGGTGCGGTCGGCGTGGGCACCGACGATCGGCGCAAGGATTCCCGCCAGCAACAGGCTGGCGGCAGCGGTGGCGCCCCACCACGCATTCGCCGACGGCCGGCCGCCGGCCACCACCGTCGTGAAGTACAGGCCGAAGAACGTCGGCACCAGCGCGATGTAGGTCGAACTGGCGACGTCGAACAGCGCCCAGCCGAGGACACGGCGGGTCAGCCAGCGCTCGACTTGCATCATCTCGGCCATCGATCCGCGAACCCCGTACGGCGTGGTCGGCTCATCCGTCAGCCGTTTCGGCGAGAGGCTGTCCCGAACAGCTCACGTGCCCTCGATCCGGCCACATCGGGCCTGCCGCCGGCCGGACAGCTCCGGGGCAGGCTAACGGCATACTTGCGTGCCCGC
>JBHJND010000299.1:0-1512 GCA_048497655.1 Caballeronia novacaledonica | reverse complement strand
GTCATCCGCAGGCCGAGCCCGGTCAGCGTGATGGCGCCGACGATGATGCCGGCGCAGCCGGTGGCCACCGCGATGCCGATCATGTTGCGCGCGCCGTCGTTGCTGCCGGCGATCACGTCGTTCAGCCCGGCGGTGAATTCGCGGCTGAAGTCGCCCGTCTTGCGGAAGAACGCGATCAGCGGCCGCTGCGTCGCCATCAGAGCGACCTGCGCGGCCACGCCCCAGAACGCCGACAGTCCCGGCGACATCTCCTCGACCATCAGGCACCAGATCAGCACGCCGACCGGGATCAGGAAGTGCAGGCCGGCCTTCACCGTCGGCCAGGTCGGCGGCAGCACCGGGTTCTTGACGTCGATCTCGGTCGGCAGGTCGGGCTGTTTCGCCGCCACCCGGACGCTGTAGACGTAGAGCACCGTCAGCAGCAAGCCAAGCAGATAGGGCGCCGCCTCGCCGATCAGCGCCTTGGCGCCGAGCGCGATGTAGTAGATCAGCGCCATCACGATGATCGTGCCCGACAGGCCGAGGCCCCACGACGAAAGCCGGTTGCCCATCGTGCGGTCGCGCTCGCGCGCCGTGGGCTTCAGGCCGAGCTTCAGCGCCTCCAGGTGCACGATGTAGAACAGCGCGATGTAGCTGATCACCGCCGGGATGAAGGCGTGCCGCACGATGTCCGAGTACGGGATGCCGACGTACTCGACCATCAGGAATGCCGCCGCGCCCATCACCGGCGGCATGATCTGGCCGTTGACCGACGACGAGGTCTCGATCGCCGCCGCCTTCACGCCGCCGTAGCCGGCGCGCTTCATCAGCGGGATGGTGAAGATGCCGCCGGAGACCACGTTGCTCACCGACGAGCCGGAGATCAGGCCGTTCAGGGCCGAGGAGACCACCGCCACCTTGGCCGGCCCGCCGCGCAGGTGGCCAAGCAGGGCGAAGCTGACCTGCATCATGTAGTTGCCGCCGCCGGCGCGGTCGAGCAGCGTGCCGAACAGCACGAAGACGAAGATGAAGCTCACCGAGACGCCGAGCGCGATGCCGAACACGCCCTCGGTGACCATCCACATGTGCGAGACCACCCGCGACACCGAGGCGCCCTTGTGGGCGATCACGTCCGGCAGGTGGGGGCCGGCGAAGATGTAGGCGAGGAACAGCACCGCCAGCACCGCCATCGGCAGGCCCACCGCGCGCCGGGTCGCCTCCAGCAGCACCAGCACGCCGACCACGCCGATCACCACGTCGAGCTGGGTCGGGTTGCCCGGCCGCAGGGCGAGCTCCTTGTAGAAGACGATCAGGTACAGCACCGACACCGCGCCGGCGGCGGCGAGCAGCCAGTCGAGCGCCGGCACGTGGTCGCGCGGCGAGCGCTTGAATGCGGGGAAGGCGAGGAAGGCGAGGAACAGGCCGAGCGCCAGGTGGATCGATCGCGCCTCGGTGTCGTTGAACACCGCGAAACGCAGCGCGAACGGCAGCGGCGAGGCGTACCAGAGCTGGAACAGCACCCAGACCAGCCCG
>JBHJND010000298.1:0-7121 GCA_048497655.1 Caballeronia novacaledonica | reverse complement strand
GCACTGCTGGCGGCACAAGACGCCGCTGATCTACCGCGCCGCCTCGCAGTGGTTCGTCCGCATGGATGGCGCCACCCGGGAGTCGGCCGGCGTCCTGCAGAAGGAGACCGTCGGCGAGACGCTGCGCCAGAGCGCGCTGCGCGCGATCGAGGCCACCGCCTTCTACCCGGGGTGGGGCAAGGCGCGGCTGCACGGGATGATCGCCAACCGCCCCGACTGGTGCATCTCGCGCCAGCGCAACTGGGGCGTGCCGCTGCCGTTCTTCACCCACAAGCTCACCGGCGAGCTGCATCCGCGCACGCTCGAACTGCTCGAGCTGGCGGCGCGGAAGGTCGAGCACGGGGGAGTGGAGGCGTGGAGCCGCGCCGAGGTGGCCGACTTCCTGCCGCCGGCCGAGGCCGACGAGTATGAGAAGGCCCACGACATCCTCGACGTCTGGTTCGACTCCGGCTCGACCCACCGCACGGTGATGCGCGGCTCGCACGCCGCCGAACTCGCCTATCCGGCCGACCTGTACCTCGAAGGATCGGACCAGCACCGCGGCTGGTTCCACTCGTCGCTGCTGATCGGCGCGGCAATCGACGGCCGGGCGCCGTACAAGGGCCTGCTGACGCACGGCTTCGTCGTCGACGCGCAGGGCCGCAAGATGAGCAAGTCGCTCGGCAACGGCATCGACCCGGCCGAGCTGGCGCAGAAGATGGGCGCCGAGATCATGCGGCTGTGGGTCGCCGCGACCGACTACTCCGGCGAGATGTCGATCGGCGACGAGATCCTGAAGCGGGTCGTCGAGAGCTACCGGCGCATCCGCAACACGCTGCGCTTCCTGCTCGCCAACACCAGCGACTTCGATCCTGCCCGCCAGTCGGTGCCGGTCGAGCAGATGCTGGAGATCGACCGCTACGCCCTGGCGCTCACGGCGCAGATGCAGGCCGAGGTGGTCGAGTCCTGCGCCCGTTACGAGTTCCACCCGGTGATCGCCCGCCTGCAGACCTTCTGCTCGGAGGACCTCGGCGCGTTCTACCTCGACATCCTCAAGGACCGGCTGTACACGACCGCCGCCGACTCGCCGGCGCGCCGCTCGGCGCAGACAGCGCTGTGGCACGTCACGGCGAGCCTGCTGAGGATCATGGCGCCGTTCCTCAGCTTCACCGCCGAGGAGGCGTTCGCGGTGTTCTCGCCCAACGCCGCCGGCACCATCTTCACCGAGGTCCATCACGAGCTGCCCGGCGTGGCCGGCCACGAGGCGCTGCTCGCCAAGTGGGGCCGCATCCGCGCCGTGCGCGCTGACGTGCTGAAGGCGATCGAGGCGCAGCGCGAGGCCGGCAGGATCGGCTCGTCGCTGCAGGCTGAGCTCGACCTCAGCGTCTCCGGCGACCGCCACGCGCTGCTCGCCACGCTCGGCGACGATCTGCGCTTCGTGACCATCACCAGCCGCGCCACCCTGCACCTCGCGGCGACCGAAGCCGACGAGAAGATCGTCGTCGCGCCCTCGCCGCACGCCAAGTGCGACCGCTGCTGGCACTGGCGGGCCGACGTCGGCGGGCACGCCGAGCACCCGAGCCTGTGCGGCCGCTGCGTGGAAAACCTGTTCGGCAACGGCGAATCGAGGAAAGCCGCCTGATGGCCTACCGCTCCAACCAGGGCTGGGCGCGGAAGCTGGCACCCTGGCTCGGCCTGGCGGCGCTGATCGTGCTGCTCGACCAGGCCACCAAGCTGGCGATCGAGCGCGTCTTCAACTACGGCGACGTGCACCCGATCACCTCCTTCTTCAACCTGGTGCTGACCTACAACAAGGGGGCCGCCTTCTCGTTCCTGGCCGGTGCCTCGGGCTGGCAGAAGCAGTTCCTGACCGCCGTCGGCATCCTTGCCTCGCTGTTCATCCTCTACCTGCTGGCCCGGCACGGCACGCAGAAGCTGTTCTCGCTGGCATTGGCCTTGATCCTCGGCGGCGCGGTCGGCAACCTCATCGACCGCATCGCCTACGGCCACGTGATCGACTTCCTCGACTTTCACTGGCGCGGCTGGCACTGGCCGGCATTCAACGTTGCCGACTCGGCGATCGTCGGCGGCGCCGCCCTGCTGATCCTCGACGAACTGCTGCGCGTGCGCCGCTCGAAGTGAGCGCCGCGCCGACGGTCTGGGACTACTCCGGCATCGTCGCCGCCGCCTACGACCTTTACTTCGGCACCGAGCCCTTCTGGGACCAGGCGTTCTACGAACGCCGGCTGCGCGCCAACGGCGGGCGGGCGCTCGAAGTGGCCTGCGGCACGGGGCGGCTGCTTGTGCCGCTGCTGCGCGACGGGCTGAACGTCGAGGGACTGGACACCTCGCCCGAGATGCTCGACCGCCTGCGCGCCAGGCTCGGGCCATGCGCCTGACGCCGGTGCTGCACCAGGCGCCGATGCAGCAGTTCGACCTGCCGCTGCGCTACCGCACGGTGTTCGTACCGGCGACGTCGTTCGGCATCCTCGTCGACCAGCAGCAGGTCCGTGCGGCGCTGGCGTGCTTCCTGCGCGCCCTCGCGCCCGGCGGCGAGGTGCTGATCCCGGTCAGCGAAGCCAGCGCGGCGAGCGCGCCGGTGCCCGAGTGGCGCTTGCGCCGCGACGTGCGCCTGCCCGAGGACGACACGCGCGTCGTCGTGCGCGAACGGATCGCCTACGACGACGGCGGCCGGCTGCAGCGCTGGCACCTGTGCTACGAGGTCGAGCGAGCCGGCCGGCCGATCGAGGTGTTCTTCCGCGAACACGAGCTTCGCCACTACGGCAGCGGCGAGTTCCGCTCGCTCCTGCTGGCGGCCGGCTTCGAAGGCGTCGAGGTCCGCCGTGGATATACTGAGCCGCAGTCGTCCGACCCCGCGGACGATCTCGTCTTCTCGGCGCGTCGCCCATCCGGCAGATGAACCTCCAAGGCAAGCGTCTCGTCATCGGCATGACCGGCGGCATCGCCGCCTACAAGGTCTGCGAACTGCTCCGCCGCCTGCAGGACGAGGGCGCGACGGTGCGCGTGGCAATGACGCGCGCGGCGCAGGAGTTCGTCACGCCGACCACGATGCAGGCGCTCAGCGGCCAGCCGGTGGCGACCGACCAGTGGGGCGCGGCAGGCGCGCAGGTCGCCAACGCCATGCCGCACATCGACCTGTCGCGCGATGCCGACGCGATCCTGATCGCACCGTGCACGGCCAATTTCATCGCCAAGCTGGCGCACGGCCTGGCCGACGACCTGCTCTCCACGCTGGCGCTCGCCCGCCGGACCTCGCCCCCCTGCCCGCTGCTGGTGGCGCCGGCGATGAACGTCGAGATGTGGAACAACCCGGCCACGCAGCGCAACGTCGCCGTGCTCCGCGCCGACGGCATCGAGGTGCTCGGGCCGGCCAGCGGCAGCCAGGCTTGCGGCGAATCCGGCGCCGGCCGCATGCTCGAGCCGCACGAACTGCTCGAGGACCTGATCGCCTTCTTCCAGCCGAAGCTCCTCGCCGGGCGGCGCGTGCTGATCACCGCCGGCCCGACCTTCGAGCCGATCGACCCGGTGCGCGGCATCACCAACCTGTCCTCCGGCAAGATGGGCTTCGCGCTGGCCCGCGCCTCGCGCGAGGCCGGCGCCAAGGTGACGCTGGTCGCCGGGCCGAGCAGCCTGGCCACGCCGCGCGGCGTGCGCCGCATCGACGTGCTGACGGCGCGCGAGATGTACGACGCGGTGATGGGCTACGCCAACCGCGCCGAGGTCTTCGTCGGCGTCGCGGCAGTGGCGGACTGGCGGGTCGTCAACGCCAGCGAACAGAAGATCAAGAAGGGCGCCGGCGCCACTGCACCTTCGCTGCGGTTCGAGGCCAATCCCGACATCCTGGCCAGTGTCGCGGCGATGCCGGGCGGGCCGCTCGCCGTCGGCTTCGCTGCTGAAAGCGAGGACGTCATCGCCCACGCGCAGGCCAAGCGCGCCGCCAAGGGCGTGGCGATGATCGTCGCCAACCGGGCGCAGGACGCACTGGCCAGCGACGAGGCGGAAATCCACCTGATCGATGCCGATGGCGTGCGCACGCTGCCGAGAGCGCCGAAGCTCGTGCAGGCGCGCGAGATCGTCGCCGCGATAGCTGGCCACCTCGCCTAGCGACGACCGTGCTCGACTCGCGCGAACCACCGCACGGCGACTTCGTCGCCTTCGTCGAGAAGATCGAGCGTGAGCAGCTGGCGCGCGCGATGCAGCCGCACAAGCTGCCGCATCTGTCCGCCGGCGGCAAGGTGATCAGCGACGACGCGCCCGGCGACGGCGCAGGTACGGTTGCGGCGACAGAAGCGCAGCGAGTGCTGCAGGGGCTGAAGGACCGGGCCGGCGACGGCACATCGCCGCCGCGCGGCGCGATGATCGGCGTGTTCCTCGGCGCGGCGCTGATCGCCTTCGGGCTGATGGCCGAGGGCGGCGTCGTGCTCGTGTTGCTCGGCGCAGTGCTGCTGTGGCACAACCTGCGCAAGCTGCGCCACACGTTGGGCGCTGTTGCCGGTTCTTCTGCCCAGCAGGTCGATCGCGCGTTCGGCCGGAAGACGGCCGGGGCGCCACGCCGGGACGGCAAATGAAGCTGGACGTGAAGATCCTCGATGCGCGACTGCGCGACAGCCTGCCGCAGTACGCCACCGAGGGCGCGGCCGGCCTCGACCTGCGCGCCTGTGTCGACGCGCCGCTGGTGCTGCAGAGCGGCGAGGCGCAGCTGATCCCGACGGGCATCGCCATTCACCTCGAAGACGCCGGCTATGCGGCGCTGATCCTGCCGCGCTCGGGTCTCGGCCACAAACACGGAATCGTGCTCGGCAACCTGGTCGGGCTGATCGACTCCGACTACCAGGGCCAGGTCATGGTCTCCTGCTGGAACCGCGGTGCCGCTGCGTTCACCGTGCAGCCGCTCGACCGCATCGCGCAGATGGTGATCGTGCCGGTCGTGCAGGCGCGGCTGAACATCGTCGACGAGTTCGTCGCCAGCACCCGCGGCGGCGGCGGCTTCGGCAGTACCGGACGGCAGTAAGCCGCCGGTCGCTTCGCCATCCCCTTCGGACGACAGCCGCCCCGGCGCCGTCGGGCGCCGTCACAGGGCTTTCCCCGGCTGGCTATACTGCAGCGCAACATCGGCGAAGCCTCGTGGCGCGAGGACGACGCAAGGGAGCAGGCAAGTGAGCGAACTGAGAGTGCGCAGCTTCGAGAACACGACCTATGACGAACTGCAGCCCGGCGCGTCGGCGACGATCAGCCGCCGGGTCAGCGCCACCGAGGTCGAGGCGCTCGCACTGGTCAGCGGCGACGTCGACTCGTTCCACCTCGACGCCAGCGGCGACGGCATGGCCGGGTCGGTAATGGCCAAGGCAGTGGGCGGCGAGGCGATCATCTCGGGCATGCTGACGCGACGGCTGCCGGGGCCCGGCACGACGGTCCTGCAGCAGGACCTGCGCTTCGACGGCGTCATCGAAGCCGGCGACGAGCTGAAAGGCACGGTCACGGTGCGCGAGAAGCTGCCCGAGATGTGCGTGCTTTTCGACTGCGCAGTCACCCGCGGGGCGCACGTGCTGGTCGAGGGCCGGGTGCTGGTGCGCGCGCCGGGCAGGCGCATCCGCTACTCCGACGTCGCCACGCCGGAGATGATCCTGCGCCGCACCGATGCCTTCGCCGCCCTGCTGCGCCGCTGCGAGAGCCTGCCACCGGTACGCTGCGCGATCGTCCATCCGTGCGACCGCGACTCGCTGCTGGGCCCGCTGGAAGCGGCCAAGCACCGCCTGATCGTGCCGGTGCTCGTCGGCCCGGAGGCCAAGATCCGCGCCGTCGCGCAGGCCGAAGGGGTGGACCTGTCGGGCTGCGAGATCGTCAACACCGAGCACAGCCACGCCGCGGCAACCCAGGCGGTGGCGATGGCGCGCGAGGGCAAGGTCGAGGCGCTGATGAAGGGCAGCCTGCACACCGACGAGCTGATGGCCGCGGTGGTGCCGTCGGCCACGGGTCTGCGCACTGCGCGCCGCATCAGCCACGTGTTCGTGCTCGACGTGCCCGCCTACCCGCGGCCGCTGATGGTGACCGACGCGGCGATCAACATCCAGCCGACCCTGAACGACAAGGTCGACATCACGCAGAACGCGATCGACCTGGCGCACGTGCTCGGCGTGGCCCAGCCGAAGGTCGCCATCCTGGCAGCCGTGGAGACGGTCAACGCCGACATGCCCTCGACGCTGGATGCCGCGGCGCTGTGCAAGATGGCCGACCGCGGCCAGATCACCGGCGGGCTGCTCGACGGACCGCTCGCCTTCGACAACGCCATCAGCCCCGAGGCCGCCAGGACGAAGAAGATCGTCTCGCCGGTGGCCGGTCAGGCCGACATCCTGCTGGTGCCCGACCTGGAGTCCGGCAACATGGTCGCCAAGCAGCTGCAGTACCTCGCCGGCGCTGACAGCGCCGGCATCGTGCTGGGCACCCGCGTGCCGATCGTGCTGACGAGCCGCGCCGACAACGTTCGCACGCGACTGGCCTCGGCCGCCGTGATGGCACTGGTCGCACACGCTAAGCGTGTTGCTGCCGTCCCCAAACCTTAGGCCGGCCGCCATCCCCATGCCCACCGCGATCGCCGTCATCAACGCCGGCTCGTCGAGCGTCAAGTTCTCGGTCTTCGTCGAGTCCGGCACCGAGCTTCGCCTGCAGGTGCGCGGACAGATCGAGGGGCTCTTCACCTCGCCCCGCTTCGTCGCCAAGGGCGCCGACGGCGCCGTGGTCGGCGAGAAGGCCTGGGGCGAAGGCCAGCGGCTCGGTCACGACGGCGCACTCGACTTCCTGATCGGGTTCATGCGCGAACGCGGCGGCGCCTCGACGCTGGCCGGCGTCGGCCACCGCGTCGTGCACGGCGGCATGGAATACGCGCAGCCGGTGCGCGTCGAGGCGAAGGTGCTGGCAGCGCTGGAGAAGTACGTGCCGCTGGCGCCGCTGCACCAGCCGCACAACCAGGCGCCGATCCGGCGGCTCCTCGAGCGCTCGCCCGAACTGCCGCAGGTGGCCTGCTTCGACACGGCGTTCCACCGCACCAATTCCGAGCTGGTGCAGATGTTCGGCCTGCCCTATTCGATGTTCGAGCAGGGCGTGCGCCGCTACGGCTTCCACGG
>JBHJND010000297.1:0-2617 GCA_048497655.1 Caballeronia novacaledonica | reverse complement strand
GCCGCCCCGCTGGCGCCCTTGCCGAGGTTGTCCAGCCGCGCCACCAGCAGCGCCTGCCGCACGGCGTCGTTGGCGAAGACGAAGAGCTCCAGCCGGTTGGTGCCGTTCAGCGCCTCGGGTTCCAGGAAGTTGCCGTCGCGCAGCGCGCTGCCGTCGTTCAGCGGCCGGACCGTGACGAAGCGCTCGCCGGCATAGTGCTCGGCCAGCGCCGCATGCAGGTCGGCACCGGAGACCGCGCGCGGCAGTGCCGCCAGCTGCAACGGCACGTGCACCAGCATGCCGCGGCGAAAGTACCCCACGGCCGGCGCGAACAGCGGCGCGCGGTCGAGCGCCGCGTGCGCCCGCATCTCGTCGACGTGTTTGTGCTTCAGGTTCAGGCCATAGGCGCCGAAGTTCTGCGGCCGCGCGCCCGGCGGCGGCTGCTCGAAGCTCTCGATCATCCTGCGGCCGCCGCCCGAGTAGCCGGAAATGGCGTGCACCGACAGCGGCAGGTCGGCAGGCAGCAGGCCGCGTTCGCGCAGCGGCCGCACCAGCGCCAGGAAGCCGGTCGGATAGCAGCCGGGGTTCGACACCCGGCGCGACGCCGCGACCTGCGGGCGCTGCGTCCTGGTCAGGTCCGGAAAGCCGTACACCCAGCCGGCGGCGGTGCGGTGCGCGGTGCTGGCGTCGACCACGCGCGTGCGCTCGTTGGCGATCAGCGCCACCGTCTCGCGCGCCGCATCGTCGGGCAGGCACAGGATCACCAGGTCGACGGCGTTGACGATATCCAGCTTGGCCGCCGGGTCCTTGGCACGCTCGCGCGGCAGGCTCACGACCTCGACGTCGGCGCGCGTCGCCAGCCGCTCGCGGATCTCCAGTCCGGTGGTGCCGTGCTCGCCGTCGATGTAGATGGTGGGCTTGCTCATCGTTCTCTCCCCTTGTTCTCGTGGCGCCGGCCGGCGGCGCGGTTGCGATTGTGCCTCCGTCGCGGCGGACCGGTTCAGGCCAGCCGAACCAGGAGCGCGTCGAGTTGCTCCGCCATGCGGTCGATCTCCTCCAATGGCACGTTCAGCGCCGGCATGAAGCGCAGCAGGTGCGGCCGCGGCGAGTTGAGCAGCAGTCCGTCGGGCTGCGGTTCGCGGGCCGCCTCGACCAACGCCGGCCCGATCGGCCGGCCGAGGTCGAGCGCGCGCAGCAGGCCGCTGCCTCGCTCGCCGGCCAGGCCGTGCCGGTCGGAAAGTTGCTGCAGGTGACGCTGCAGGCGCGCGCCGCGCTCGGCGACCCCGGCGAGGAAGCGCGGCTGCGCCACCGTATCGAGCACCGCGTTGCCCACCGCCGCCATCAGCGGATTGCCGCAGTAGGTGCCGCCCTGGTCGCCGTGCGCGAAGCAGGCCACCTCGGCCTTCGCCAGCAGCGCCGCCAGCGGCGCGCCGCCGCCGAGGCCCTTGCCCAGCGTCATGACGTCGGGCACCACGCCCGCCTGCTCGAAGGCGAACAGGGTGCCGGTGCGGCCGACGCCGGTCTGCACCTCGTCGAGGATCAGCAGCAGGCCGCGCTCGTCGCACAGCGCGCGCAGCGCCCGCAGGAACTGCGCAGTCGCCGGAACCACGCCGGCCTCGCCCTGGATCGGCTCGAGCATCACCGCCACCGTGCGCGGCCCGACCAACTCGCGCACCGAGTCGAGGTCGTTCAGCCGCGCCTTCGGGAATCCCGGCACCTTCGGCTCATAAAGCCGGTCCCAGCCCGCCTTGCCGCTGGCTGACATCGTCGCCAGCGTGCGGCCGTGGAAGCCGTCGGCGAAGGTGACGATCTCGAAGGCGCCATCCTTGTGCAGCGAGCCCCACTTGCGCGCCAGCTTGATCGCGCCTTCGTTGGCCTCGGCGCCGCTGGAGGCGAGGAACACGCGCTGCAGGCCCGACAGTGCCGCCAGCCGCTGCGCCAGCGACAGCGCAGCATCGTTGAAAAACGCCGGGCCCGGCGAGATCAGCCGCTGCGCCTGCGCCGCCAGCGCGGCGGCGATCTGCGGCGGGCAGTGGCCGAGCGAGTTCACCGCCCAGCCCTGCACGAAGTCGAGGTATCGGCAGCCGGCGTGGTCGACCAGCCAGGAGCCTCGGCCCTCGACGAACACCAGCGGCGGCCGGGCCGCGACGTCCATCAGCGCGTCGGTTTCGTAGTGGTCGATCTTCATGGCTGTTTCTCCCGGAGCAGAAGAACAAAAAAGGCCGCGGAGTCCGCGGCCTTTGGTGGGACCGGCACCGTGGTGCCGGGGTACGACTCGCTCAGGGCGCGCGCGAACTCCTGCGGGGTTCCGCAGTACGTCGTGCGCGTCGGACGAGTCGAGTAAACATGGTTGCCAGTTTATGCCAGGTCAGCCTGCGATGTGAAGGCGTCGGCGAAGAACTGTTCTTCCGGCAGGCCGCACCGTTGCTTGAAGTCCCTCCTGGCCGCCTCGACCATCAGCGGCGCGCCGCAGGCGTACACCTGCCACGCGGAGAGATCCGGCAGGTCCTCCATCACCGCCTGGTGGACGAACCCGGTGCGGCCGGTCCAGCGGTCCTCCGCCGTGGCGTCCGACAGCACCGGCACGTAGGTGAAGTTCGGCTGCTCGCGCGCCCACTGCTCGGGCAACTGCGGCAGG
>JBHJND010000296.1:0-4247 GCA_048497655.1 Caballeronia novacaledonica | reverse complement strand
GCCTTCATGACGGTCGACCACGACGGCAGGATCCGCATGGACTGCTCCAGCCCCTGGGCGATGGCGGGGCTGGTCGGGCTGAAGGACCGCTACCGGGTGGCGTTCGGCAACGACCCGGACGCAGACCGGCACGGCATCGTCACCCCGTCGGCCGGGCTGATGAACCCCAACCACTACCTGGCGGTGGCGATCGCCTACCTGCTGGCGAACCGGCCGCAGTGGCCGGCAACCGCCGCGGTGGGCAAGACGCTGGTCAGCAGTTCGATGATCGACCGCGTGGTGGCCAGGCTGGGCCGCCGCCTGTGCGAGGTGCCGGTCGGCTTCAAGTGGTTCGCGCCGGGGCTGGCCGACGGGTCGTTGTGCTTCGGCGGCGAGGAGAGCGCCGGCGCCAGCTTCCTGCGCCGCGACGGCACGGTGTGGACCACCGACAAGGACGGCCTGATCATGAACCTGCTGGCCGCCGAGATCACCGCGCGCATCGGGCGCGACCCGGGCGAGCTCTACCGCGACCTCGAGGCCGAGTTCGGCGCGCCTGTGTACACGCGCATCGACGCCGCGGCGACGCCCGAGCAGAAGGCCAGGCTCGGCAAGCTGTCTCCGGAGACGGTCGCCGCCGCCACGCTGGCCGGCGAGCCGATCACGGCGAAGCTGACGAAGGCGCCGGGCAACGGCGCCGGCATCGGCGGGCTGAAGGTGGTGGCGGCCAACGGCTGGTTCGCCGCCCGGCCGTCGGGCACCGAGAACATCTACAAGATCTACGCCGAGAGCTTCCGCGACGAGCGCCACCTGCAGGCGATCGTCCGCGAGGCGCAGCAGATCGTCGACAACGCGCTGGCCGCGGGTTGACAGCGGCCTGAAGTGGCAGATCGCGTCGCGGCAGGCGGCGCCAGTGTGGACGAACCGGACGCAAGCTCCAGTTGCGGCAATGATGAGGCCGCGGTCGTTCTGATGTCCAAGGGAGGTGGCGCCATGCCGACCCAGCTACCCAGCCAAGCCGCACCGGCCTACGAGCCGACCCGCACCGGGCGTTCTGCCGAGGCGCTGCAGCGGGCAGTGCTCGACAACCTCGCGTTCGTGCAGGCGACGCCACCGGCCTACGCGACCAAGCACGACTGGTACCTGGCGCTCGCTTACAGCGTGCGCGACCGGCTGCTGGCGCGCTGGGTCGGTTCGGTGGAGACCTATGCGCGCAGCGACGTGAAGGTCGCCTGCTACCTGTCGGCGGAATTCCTGATCGGGCCGCAGTTGGGCAGCAACCTGCTCGCTCTCGGGATCGAGCACGAGGCCCGCGCGGCGATGAAGGCGCTTGGCAAGGATCTCGACGAGCTGCTGGCCCTGGAAGAAGAGCCAGGGCTGGGCAACGGTGGGCTGGGCCGCCTTGCTGCCTGCTACATGGACTCGCTGGCCACCCTCGAGGTGCCGGCGATCGGCTACGGCATCCGCTACGAGTTCGGCATCTTCGACCAACAGATCCGCGACGGCTGGCAGGTCGAGCTGACCGACAAGTGGCTGGAGCGCGGCAACGCCTGGGAGATCGTCCGCCCGAGCGTGCGCTACTACGTCAACTTCGGCGGCCGCACCGAGGCTTGGACCGACGAGGCAGGCCGCTATCGGGTTCGCTGGATCCCGAGCGGCCAGGTCAAGGGCGTGGCCTGCGACACGCCGGTGGCGGGCTACCGCGTCAACACCTGCAACACGCTGCGGCTATGGAAGAGCGAGGCGGTGGAGTCATTCGACCTGCAGGACTTCAATGTCGGCGACTACTACGGCGCGGTGCAGGCCAAGCTGGTCTCGGAGACGCTGTCCAAGGTCCTGTATCCGAACGACGAGCCGGAGATCGGCAAGCGGCTGCGCCTTGCGCAGCAGTACTTCTTCGTCTCCTGCTCGCTGCAGGACATGCTGCACCTGCTCGACCTGAAGGGCGAACCGATCGGGCGCTTCGCGAACCTCTTTGCGGCACAGCTGAACGACACGCACCCAGCCGTCGCGGTGGCCGAGCTGATGCGGCTGCTGGTGGACGAACGCCTGCTGCCCTGGGACGAGGCCTGGGACATCACGCGGCGCACGTTCGCCTACACCAACCACACGCTGCTGCCCGAGGCTCTGGAAACTTGGGGGCTGAGGCTCTTCGCGAAGCTGCTGCCGCGGCCGATGGAGATCATCTACGAGATCAATCGCCGCTTCCTCGACGAGGTGCGCGGCCGATTCCCCGGCGACGAGGCGCGCGTGCAGCGGATGTCGCTGATCGACGAAGGCGGCGGGCGCCGCGTACGCATGGCGAACCTCGCCACCGTCGGCAGCCATGCCGTGAACGGCGTGGCCGCGCTGCACTCGGACCTGCTGAAGCAGACCGTGCTGCATGACTTCGCCGAACTCTGGCCGGAGCGGTTCGACAACGTCACCAATGGCGTGACACCGCGCCGCTTCGTGGTGCTGTCCAACCCGGGGTTGGCGCGGCTGCTCGACGAGACGGTCGGCGAGGGCTGGGTCACCGATCCGGCGCGGTTGAAGGCGCTGGAGGCGCACGCCGAGGACACCGCGTTCCGCGAGCGCTGGCGCCAGGTGAAGCGGGCAAACAAAGAGGCGCTGGCGCGGCAGATCCGGCAGCGAACCGGCGTGATCGTCGACCCGGGTGCGATGTTCGACATACAGGTCAAGCGCATCCACGAGTACAAGCGCCAGCACCTGAACGTGCTGCATATCGTCACGCTGTACCAGCGGCTGCGCCGCAACCCGGAACTTGCGGTCGCGCCGCGCTGCTTCGTCTTCGGCGGCAAGGCCGCGCCCGGCTACCACATGGCCAAGCTGATCATCAGGCTGATCAACGGCGTGGCCGAGGTGGTCAACAACGATCCCGCAATTGCCGGGCGCCTGAAAGTGGCCTTCCTGCCCGACTACAACGTCAAGAACGCACAGACCGTCTATCCCGCCGCGGACCTCTCGGAGCAGATCTCCACGGCCGGCAAGGAAGCCTCCGGCACCGGCAACATGAAGTTCATGATGAACGGCGCGCTGACCATCGGCACGCTCGACGGCGCCAACGTCGAGCTGCGCGAGGAAGCCGGCAGCGGGAACTTCTTCCTGTTCGGCCTGACGGCCGAGCAGGTGCATCAGCGGCAGCGCGAGGGCTACCGGCCGGCCGATCACTTCAGCGGCAACCCGGAACTGCGCGAGGTGCTGGATCTCATCGCCGGCGGGCACTTCTCGCGCGGCGATCACGGGATGTTCCGGCCGCTGGTCGACAACCTGATCTACTCGGACCCGTTCCTCGTGCTCGCCGACTATGCGGACTACGTCGCCTGCCAGGAGCGCGTAAGTGGCACGTGGATGGATCCCGAGCAATGGGCGCGGATGTCGGTCCTGAACACCGCACGGTCCGGCAAGTTCTCCTCCGACCGCGCGATCCGCGAGTACTGCGAGCGGATCTGGGGCGCGCGGGCGGCGCCGACTTCGCTCGGGCGCTAGGTGGCCGGTCCGTATGATCGACGACACGTCACCAGGAGCCGCCATGACCGCAAACGTCACCGACCAGGAACAGCAACGCCTCGCGCAGGCCCGGCAAGGCGCCGCCTGGAAGAAGTGGGGCCCCTATCTGAGCGAGCGGCAGTGGGGCACCGTGCGCGAGGACTACAGCGACGACGGCAACGCCTGGAACTACTTCACCCACGACCAGGCGCGTTCGCGCGCCTACCGGTGGGGCGAGGACGGGCTGGCCGGCATCAGCGACGACCACCAGGTGCTGTGCTTCGCGCTCACCCTGTGGAACGGCCGCGACCCGATCCTGAAGGAGCGCCTGTTCGGCCTGGCCAACAGCGAAGGCAACCATGGCGAGGACGTCAAGGAGTACTACTTCTACCTCGACTCGACGCCGACGCACTCGTACATGAAGTACCTGTACAAGTACCCGCAGGCGGCCTTCCCGTACGACGATCTGGTCAACACCAACCGCGGCCGCGGCAAGCACGAACCGGAGTACGAACTGCTCGATACCGGCGTGTTCGACGAGAACCGCTACTTCGACGTCTTCGTCGAGTACGCCAAGGCGGCGCCGGAGGACGTGCTGGTGCGAATCACCGTGCATAACCGCGGCGCCGAGGCCGCGCCACTGCACCTGCTGCCGACGCTGTGGTTCCGCAACACCTGGTCGTGGGCCGACGGCGGCGGCAAGCCGCTGCTGAAGGCGATGCCTGCCGGGGGCCATGCCGTCGTTCAAGCCCACCACAACGACCCGCTGTTCCAGGAATCGC
>JBHJND010000295.1:0-1855 GCA_048497655.1 Caballeronia novacaledonica | reverse complement strand
CTCGGTCGAGCCGATGCCGTCGATGATCTCGCAGCCGAAGTGGGCGGTGAAGCGCTCGCCGATCTCGCGCGGCAGCGCCTCGCCGGCCGACGAGCACAGCCGCAGCGCCACCGCTTCCTTCGGCGGCAGGGCGGGCGAGGCCAGCATGCCGGCGTAGCCGGTCGGTGCGCCGAAGAACACGCTCGGCCGGCGCTCGGTCCAGCGCCTGAAGATCGCCTCCGGCGTCGGCCGCTCGGCCATCAGCAGCACGGTCGCGCCGACCGAAAGCGGGAAGCTCAGCGCGTTGCCCAGCCCGTAGGCGAAGAAGAGCTTCGCCGCCGAGAAGCAGAGGTCGCTCTCGCGCAGGCCGAGCTCCGGCTTGCCGTACAGCTCCGCGGTCCAGTAGGGGTTGGCGTGCGTGTGCGCCGTGCCCTTGGGCCGGCCGGTGGAGCCCGACGAATACAGCCAGAACGCGATCTCGTCGGCACGGGTGTCGGCGGCGGCAGGCATCGGTGGCTGCGCGCCCAGCCAGGCCTCGAAGTCGACGCAGCCGTCCGGCAGGCTCGCGCCGCGCGAGACGATGATCGAGCGCACCTCGTGCGCGCCTTTCGCCATCGCCGCCTGCAGCACCGGCAGCAGCGGTGCCGAGACGATCGCTGCCTGGGCGCGGCTGTGGGCCAGCATGTAGGCGTAGTCGTCGGCGGTGAGCAGCGTGTTGACCGCCACCGGCACCACGCCGGCGTACAGCGCGCCGAGGAAGGCCGCCGGCCAGTCGGTGACGTCGTGCATCAGCAGCAGCACGCGCTCCTCGCGCCGCAGGCCGCAGGCGGCGAGCGCGGCGGCGCAGCGGCGCGCTCGCTCCTCCAGTTGCCCGTAGGTGATGCGGCCGGCGTCGTCGAGGTAGGCGTCCTTGCCCGCCCGGCCGGCGTTAACGGCGAACAGGTGGCGGGCGAAGTTGAACTGCGCCGGCGGCGCCTGCACTGCAGATCCGGGCCTTTCGGTCATGGCAACGCTCCGAGACAATTCGGCGAACGGCGCCGTGGCGCCGTTCGCCATGCCGTTTCCGCCGAGTCAGGCGGTGACGGCGCGGTCGAAATCGGTACTACAGTACCCGAATCCGTTCCCGTTTTGACCATTGCCTTCCGATGCGCAGGAGCAGCGAGCCACCGCCGACACCGCTGAACGACCCGGCGCGGTTTGCCTGGGCCGCGCGGGTGATCTTCGCGCTGGCGCTGGCCAGTTTCGTGCTGTCGTTCGTCCACCGCACCGCGCCGGCGGCGATCGCCGGCGAACTGGCGCAGGCCTTCTCGATCGGCTCGGCAGTGCTCGGCACGCTGGCCGCCACCTACTTCTACGTCTACACGCTGCTGCAGATCCCGGTCGGCGTGCTGGCCGACACCCTCGGCCCGCGCCGGATACTCACCGCCGGATCGGCGATCGCCGCGGCGGGCTCGCTGCTGTTCGCGCTGGCCCCGGCGTGGGAGATCGCCGCGGTCGGCCGCACGCTGGTCGGCATCGGCGTGTCGGTCGCCTTCATCGCCGTGCTGAAGGTCTCGGCGGTGTGGTTCGCGCCCGAGCGCTTCGCCACCCTGGCCGGCGTGACGATGTTCGCCGGCAACCTCGGCGCGGTGGCCGCCGGCGCGCCGCTGGCGTGGGCGGTGACGCTGACCTCGTGGCGCGTCGTCTTCGTCGCGCTGGCCGCCGCCTCGGCCCTGCTGGCGCTCGCCACCTGGCTGCGCGTGCGCGATTCGCCGCAGCAACTGGGCTTCGCGCCGGTGGCCGGCGCGGTGCCGGCGGCGGCGCCGAGGGTGCCTTGGATGCAGGCGCTGGCGCGCGTGCTCGCTAACCGCACCACATGGCCCGCGTTCATCGCCAA
>JBHJND010000294.1:0-4739 GCA_048497655.1 Caballeronia novacaledonica | reverse complement strand
TTCGGCACCGTCGCCTCGCAGTAGGCATAGATGATCTTGGCGCCGTGGCGGATCACGCCGCGGTACTCCTGGTCGGTGCCCGGCAGGAAGCCCGGGCAGTCGATGAAGGTGATCACCGGCACGTTGTAGGCGTCGCAGGTGCGGATGAAGCGCGAGATCTTGTCGCTGGCGTCGATGTCCAGTGCCCCGGCCATGTAGGCGGGCTGGTTGGCGACGATGCCGACCGAGTAGCCGTCCAGACGCGCGAAGCCGACCACCGCGTTGGGCGCATAAGCGGGGTGGATCTCGAGCAGGCTGCCGCGATCGAAGATCAGATCGATGGCATCGCGCATGTCGTACGGCTCGTTCTCGGCCGTCGGAATCAGCGAATCGAGCGCCGGCTCCATCCGGTCGGCAACGTCGTAGGGCGCGATCTGCGGCGGATCCTCGTTGTTGTTCTGCGGCAGGTAGCCGAGCAGGTGCTTGACCAGCTGCAGCGACGCCGCCTCGGTGGGCGCCTCCAGGTGCGCCACACCGCTGCGACCCATGTGCACCGGCGGGCCGCCGAGCTCCTGCCCGCTGACCTTCTCGCCGGTGACCGCCTCGATCACGTCGGGGCCGGTGAGGAACATCGAACTGCCGCCGGCCATGACGATGAAGTCCATCAGCGCCGGCGAGTACACCGCGCCGCCGGCGCAGGGGCCGAGGATCACCGAGATCTGCGGGATCAGGCCCGAGGCCATCACGTTGCGCACGAACACCTCGCCGTAGGCGGCAAGGCTGCGCACGCCCTCCTGGATGCGGGCGCCGCCGGAATCATTCAGCCCGACCAGCGGGATGCCGCTTTCCAGCGCCAGGTCCTGGATGCGGCAGATCTTGCGCGACTGCACCTCGGAGAACGAGCCGCCGAGGACGGTGAAGTCCTGCGCGAACACCGCCACCCGGCGGCCGCTGATCTTGCCGAAGCCGGTGACGATGCCGTCGCCGGGGAAGCGCTGCCGGTCGAGGCCGAACTCGGCTACGTTGTGGGTGGCCAGCGCGCCGAGCTCCTGGAACGAGCCCTCGTCGAGCAGCAGCGCCAGCCGCTCGCGCGCGGTGAGCTTGCCGCGCGCGTGCTGCTGCTCGATGCGCTTCTCGCCGCCGCCGAGCACCGCCCGCGTGCGCAGCTCGCGCAACGCCTGCAGCTGTCGGCCCGTGCCGGTCTCGTCCATCGCCCGCTTCCCCTGCTTGGTGCCGCGGCAGTATAGGGAGCCGTCGCGTTTCCGCGTAGCGCCGTTCGATCACGCGCTCGGGCGACCACGCCGTACACCACCCACACGGAACTTCACCGCACCGAGCGCATCGGCTGGCCGCGCGCCGCGGCCCGTCAGCCCGCCAGCTCGACCACCGCCAGCGCATCGGCTGTCGGCAGCACCCTGCGCGCGATGCGGTAGAGGTCGGCATCGAACACGCGCGGCACCGTTGCCGCCAGCCGCCCGGCGGCATCGAGCGAGTGCGCCGTGCCCAGCCAGCACCAGCGGTCGAACACCAGCAGGTCCTCGCGCGCGCCGCCGGCCTCGCGCTCGACCAGCGCCACCGCGCCGGCATACGGCCAGGCCGGCACGCGGTGCGGCTCGAGCAGCTCGCGCAGGCGCGCCGCGTGCGCCTCGGTCGTCTCGGCGCCGACGCAGGCCCCGAGGCAGCGACGGATCTGGTGGTTGAAGCACGGCGCGCCGGCCGCAGCGCGGCTGCGGCCCTCCAGCTTCATCGTCTTCAGGCAAAGCCCGTGCTCGGCGGCGAGTTCCTGCAGGAAGCGGCGTGCGCCCGGTCGCGACGAGAACGGACCGTAGTGCTCGTGCAGCCGCTCGAGCGCCACCGTCGCCGCCGGCACGAAGCACGGCCGTGCCTCGGCATCCAGCGTGACGAAGACCTGGCTGCGCCTGCGCCGCAGGGCGATGTTGTGCGCCGGCAGGCGCGTCTTCACCAGTTCCGCCTCGCGCAGCAGCGCGCCGGTCTCGCCCGCCGTCTGCTCCCACTCGATGCGCTGCACCTCCTGCGACAGCCGCAGGTCGGCGCCCGAGGCGTGGTCGTTGGCGAAGTGGCCCAGCACGCGCGCCTTGAGATCCACGCTCTTGCCGATGTAGATCGGCTGCGCGTTGGCGCCGTAGAACAGATAGACGCCCGGCGCGTGCGGGATCGCCTCCAGTTCGCCCGGCGGCAGCGCCGGCGGCGTGCTCGGGCGCGCCAGCAGGCGGTCGACCGCGGCGGCCAGCTCGGCCTCGCCGTGCCGCTGGCGCAGGCGCTGGATCAGCCGCCAGAGCACGCGCGCGTCGCCGAGCGCGCGGTGGCGCTGCTCGCCGTCCAGCCCGAAGCGCTCGACGATCGCATCGAGCGAATGCGGGCCGCGGTCCGGGTACAGGTGCCGGGACAGCCGCACGGTGCACAGCGTGGCGGCGCGCCAGTCGTAGCCGGCGCGGGCGAACTCCGCCTTCAGGAACCCGTAGTCGAAGCGCGCGTTGTGGGCGACGAAGACCGCGTCGGCCAGCCGGTCATAGAGCGGCTCGGCCAGCTCCGCGAAGCTCGGCGCGGCGCGCACCATCTCGTTGCTGATGCCCGTCAGCCACTGGATCTCGGGCGGGATCGGCACGCCGGGGTTGACCAGCGACGACCACTCGGTGACGCGTTGCGCGTCGCCGTCGGTCTCCACGGTGACGATGCCCACCTCGGTGACGCGCTCGCGGGCCGGCGACGATCCCGTGGTCTCGACGTCGACGAACACCCATCGCCGGTCAGCAAATGGCCCGAACATGCCGGCGAGTCTATGCGCCGCGGCCGTCGCGCCGTGCCCGTCGGCCGGGGTCGCCGGTGCATACTCCGCGCAGCAAATCAGGGAGGGGACGCCGATGAACAAGCCGCCGAGCTCGCTGCACGAGGAGCGCCTCGCCGCTGCGGTGGAGCACGCGCAGCAGAAGGTCGCCGCCGGCGAGCGGGCGCTGATCGAAGTCTTCATCCGCGAGTACTACCGGCAGGTCGACCCCGACGATCTGGCCGCGCGCAGCGCCGACGACCTGGCCGGCGCGGCGCTGTCGCACTGGGAGCTCGGCCGCGTGCGCGCCCCGGGCGCCCCCCGCGTGCGGGTGTTCAGTCCGACCGCGGCGGAGCACGGCTGGGCGGTGCGGCACACCGTGATCGAGGTCGTCAACGACGACATGCCGTTCCTCGTCGACTCGGCGACGATGGAGGCGAACCGCCAGGGGCTGACGATGCACCTGCGCGTGCACCCGGTGTACGCGGTCGAGCGCGACCCGGCGGGCGCGCTGACCGGGCTGTGGCCGCGCGGCGACAGGCCGCAGGCGACACGCGAGTCGTGGATGCACATCGAGGTCGACCGGCTGGTCGAGCCGGAGGCGCGCGCCAGGCTGGCGGCCGGCATCGAGCGCGTGCTCGGCGACGTGCGCGCGGTCACCGCCGACTGGAAGCAGATGCTGGCGCGCCTGATCGACGTGGTCAGCGAACTGGACGGCAAGGTCCCCGAGGGGGCGCAGGCGGAACTGGCCGAGAGCCGCGGCTTCGTCGAATGGCTGGCCGCCGGCAACTTCCTGCTGCTTGGCTACCGCCGCCACGACCTGGTCACCGAAAATGGCGAGGACGCCCTGCGGCTGGTGCCGGACACCGGCCTGGGCGTGCTGCGCGAGAGCGGCGAGGAGAAGGTCTCGGGCAGCTTCGCCGCCCTGCCGAGGCAGGCGCGGGCGATGGCGCGGCTGCCGACGCCGCTGGTGATCCTGACCAAGGCCAACGCGCGCGCCACCGTGCACCGGCCGGGCTACGTCGACTACATCGGCATCAAGCGCTTCGCCGACGACGGGCGGGTGATCGGCGAGCACCGCTTCCTCGGCCTGCTCACCTCGACCGCGTACAGCGCGCGGGTGATCGACATCCCGCTGCTGCGCGGCAAGGTGGCGGCGGTGATCACCCGCGCCGGGCTGGCGCCGGACAGCCACCTCGGCAAGGCGCTGGTGCAGATCCTCGAGTCGTATCCGCGCGACGAGCTGTTCCAGATCGGCGCCGACGAGCTGTACGACAACGCGATGGGCATCCTGCGCCTGGGCGAGCGGCAGCGGCTGCGGCTGTACATCCGCCGCGACCCGTTCGAGCGCTTCGTCACCTGCCTGGTGTTCGTGCCGCGCGAGAACTACGGCACCGACCTGCGGATCAAGTTCCAGGACATCCTGATGAAGGCGTTCGCCGGCACCAGCAGGGAATTCGACGTGCTGCTGACCGACGACATCCTCGCCCGCATCCTGTTCACCGTCCGCACCACGCCGGGCGAGGTGCCGGAAGTCGACCGGCACGAACTGGAGGCGGCGCTGGCCGCCGCCGCCCGCCGCTGGGAGGACGAGCTTGCGGAGGCGCTGATCGAAGCCGAGGGCGAGGGCAACGGCACGGCGTGGTTCAAGCGCTGGCAGCGCGCCTTTCCCGGCGCCTACCGCGAGCGCACCGCGCCGCGCGCCGCCGTGGCCGACATCCGCAAGCTGCAGGCGCTCGCGCCCGGCCGCACCGACGTCAAGCTCTACCGGCCTCTCGGCGCCCCCGCCGGCACGCTCGGCTTCAAGATCTACCGCGCCGGCGAGCCGGTGGCCTTGTCCGACAGCCTGCCGATGCTCGAGCGGATGGGCGTGCGCGTGATGACCGAGCACCCGGCCAGGCTGCAGCCCGCCGACGGCGGACCGATGTGGGTGCACGACTTCGAGCTGCTGGCGCTGTCGACCGACGAGGTCGAG
>JBHJND010000293.1:0-8069 GCA_048497655.1 Caballeronia novacaledonica | reverse complement strand
GCCGGCCACGTGATCGGTGCTGCCGCCCCAGCGGTTCTCGTGGCTCGTCGAACCGTAGCTGTGGCTGGTGCTGCCGCCGGCCATGTTGCCGCGCGACCACGCCCCGGCGTCGCCGGTCCACGCTGCCGCCGCAGCCAGGCTCACTGCGACCGTAATGATTCGCTTCATCAGTGCCTCCGCTTCAGTTGCCTTTGCCTGCGGGCTTCGCCGCCGGCGCCGTGCCCTTGATGATCGGCTTCGCTCCGGTCGGCGGCGGAGTGGGCGCTCCGAAGACCATGCGGCCCGCGGCCTGCGCTTTCTGCGAGACGAACGAATCCGGGGCGATCGCCGGATCGAGTTGCCAGTTCGACAGTTCCATCTCGTGCCGCAGGCCGAGCGGATCGCCGGCGAACACCGCGCGCATCCGCCGCGGCAGCTTGTCGTCGGCGCCGATCCACACCTGCACGTGCACGGCGTCGTTGGCCCAGACCACCATGTCGGTCTTGATGCCGCCGATGTTCGCCGACTGGCCGACGACGTAGGCGAGTTTGACGCCGTCGGCGAGCGCTGCGTAGGGATCGGCCACCAGCAGGTCGGAGAACGGGAAGTAGATCCCCGCCGTGCGGAATGCCGTGGCCAGCGCTGCCCCGATGGTCGGTGGCGCGTCGGCTACCGCGGCGAGGTTCTCCGCCGGCGCGTAGGCGACCATCGACTTGCCGTCGTAGTAGAACTCCGACGCCGGCCCGTCGCCCGGCATCAGGATGCGCAGCTTGTCGGGCCGCTTCATCGTCACGTCGTAGCGCATCGTGTAGACCAGCGCCGGGCCGGCCTTGCTCGGATACTCGTAGCCGACCGTCGCGGTGAACGACATCGACTGCGCCGACGCCAGTCTCGCGCTCATCGCCTTGAGCAGTTCCATCGCCCGCGGCTCGACGACGTACTTGAAGCCCGAAGGCGCCGGCTTCTTCGCCGTCGGCTTGGTGGCCTTGGCGGCCGGCGCCGGCTTGGCCGGGGCGGCGGGCGGCGCCGTCTGCGCGCCCGCCGTCGCCGCCATGGTCAGGCCGGCCGCGAGCGCCAGTGCGCGCAGCCCGGGGAGGGCGTGTGTCATCGGTGGCTCCTTCTGTGCGGCAGGCACGCCGGCGTCACGGGATCATCCCGCACTCGAACATCTTGTTGACGATCGGCCCGGCAACCTTGTCGAAGAATGCCTGGCGCATCTGCGGATCCTCGCGCAGCAGCTTCATCGCGCGCTGCTCCATCTCCGGTTTGGGCTTGCCCTGGCCCTGGGCGCGCTCCTGCCACAACTGTTCGCAGGTCGAGGTCTGGTACTTCTGGATCACCTTGTTGGCGACCATGTCCATGATCGGAAACTGCGCGTAGGCCAGTCCGGCGGCGGCGATGGCGGCGACGGCGAGCGTGACGGATCTGACGGGCTTCATGTGAGTTCCTTCGTTGGGCTGGGGTTGATCACTTCGGCAGCTGCGCCGCGTCGAAAGCGGCGATCAGGCGCACGCTCTGGTAGCGCGCCTCGACCGCGGCGGCGGCGTGCTTCGGCGCGTACATGTCGCCGACGCTCGAGACCTTGAACATCTGGTGCGGGATGTTGACCAGGTACTGGCCGATCACCGGCAGCGGCGCCTCGGCGCGCTCCTGCGACAGGCGGCGGTTGACCGCCGCCGGGCCGACCGCCGAGGCGCTGCCGATCGACACCAGGATCACCTTGCGGCCGGCGGCGTCGCGCGAGATGTAGTCGAGGAAATTGACCAGCCGCTGGTACTGGAACTGGTCGAGCCTGGCCGAGCCCTCGCCGAAGAAAAGCGTGATCTCGCCCGCGCCCTGGCGCAGCGACAGCTGCTCGAGCTTGGCCAGCGCGTCCTGCGAGTTGCGCAGTTCCTGGTTCTCCGAGGCCTGCAACTGGTTCATCTGGCCGCCGACGCGGTCGAACGCCTGCATGGTGTTGTTGTTGCTGGTGGCGACCATCTGCGCCAGCGCGGTGGCCTCGCCGGCCGAGGCGCCGCCGAGGAAGGTGCCCTTCGGCACGGTGGTGGTCTGCACCTGCTGCGGCGCCGGCCCCTCCATCACCACCGTGGTCGGCTGGCCGGCGCAACCGGCGAGCAGCGCCACTGCGATGCCGGCAACGACGCCGGCGAACGAATTGCTGGATCGAAGTCTCATGCTGTCCTCGTCGGGAAGAGATCGGTGTGAGTCACTTGGGGAACATCAGCTGCACCTGCAGGCGCAGCTGCCAATTGGGGCCGTTGTCGGGATGCACGACGTTGTAGTAGCCGCCGACCTGCGTGTTCACCGGCAGTCGGCCGACGTGGAAGATGTGGCCGACGCCGAGCCCGAGCGGCACCGTCCAGCGCTGGCCGCTCTCGGCCTTCCAGTCGGCGGTGATGATCGGTACCGTGTTGATGTACGTTCCGCCGGGCAGGTTGTAGTTGAGGAAGGGCTGGATCAGGAAGTTGTTGTAGCCGCCGCCGCGCTGGCTGCTCGACAGCGACCACACGTTGTTGACCAGCGCGCCGTAGACCCACGGGTTGCCGGGCTTCAGATGCAGCACCACCGCGGTCGGCCCCATGCCCCAGTTCTTGTTGCCGAGCTCGTTGGTGTCGGTCGGCGCCTGCACGATCGCCCCGGCGCCCCAGATGAGGCCGCCCGCACCGGGCTGGCTCGGCGAGACGAAGCCCGACAACTGCAGGTCGCCGAGACCGAAGCGGCTGCCCTGGCCCGGATAGAACGCGGGCTGCCAGACCAGCGGCAGGATGGTGCGGGTGATCAGGTTCCAGTCCTTGTTCAGCTCGAACGGAACGACCGGCTGGATGTTCAGGACGTTCTGCGTGCCGTTCAGAGGCCCGGTGTTGAAGTTGGTGTTGTTCTGGAAAGGCAGGCTCACCAGGTTGCCGACCGGGTTCTGCGCCAGCTTCGCCAGTTGCTCCGGACTCAGCTCGGCGTTGGCGGAGGCGGCGACGGCCAGCCCGAGCGCCGCGGCGATGAGCGCTTTGTTCACTCTGGGCGCCTCTCAGCGGCCGCTTACCGCGTAGCACGCCGACGAGTCGAGCGGGCAGACGACGATGTAGGTCTTCTGCTGGCCGCAACCCGAAACCCCGATGGTGTACTCGGCTCGCTCGGTGCCGCGCCAGGCCACCGGCTGCAGCATTGCGCTGGAAAGCATGGTGGCCGTTGCTGCGGGGCAGCTCAGTTCGAACTGGCCGCGCCGCAGCGCGGTCTGCGTGGCCAGGGCCTGCTCGCTGGCAAGGACCTGCGCGTCGGTCTGGCAGCCCGCCAGCACGACCGTCGAAGCGGCAATGGCATACAGCGCGAAGGGTTTCATCGTTGGCTCCCGTGAGTGTGTGATTTGCTGGATCGCGTGGCGACTCGGAGCAGCGGGCGGGTCCTGCGCTCCGATCCGGCTCTCGGCGCAGCGGCACCGCTGATCCAATCAGGCAACGGCGGCCGGGCTGTCCCGGCAACTTCCGCGATCGCAGCGAGCACGATCTGCAGCGCGCGGATGCTTGCATCCCGCGAGGGGATGCGCTCTACAATTTGCGACAACTACTTAGCGGCCCGCGCGGCCGGGAACATCTTGGCCAGGAATCAGCAGCCGCCGGCGGTGCCGAGGATCGAGAGCTTCGCGCGCGTCGGCGAGGGCCAGGTGCGCGCCAGCCCGCTGATGCCGCTGCCCGACGTGCTGGGTGAACTGGGCTTCGACCCGCAGGTCCTCTTCACCGAGGCGGCGTTCGACGCCGGGCTGCTGCGCGACCCGGAGTCGACCATCCCCTTCGGCCGCGCCGGTGCGCTGCTGGCACACTGCATCGAGCGCACCGGTCGTCCCGACCTGAGCCTGCTGATGGCCCAGCGTTGCGACGCCTCGACGCTCGGCATCGTCGGCCTGCTGCTGCGGCACTCGCCGGACATTGGCACCGCCTGGCGCACGGCGATCGAGCGGCTGCACCTGCACGACCGCGGCGCGGTGATCACGCTGCAGACGAGCGGCGCCTTCGCGATGCTCGACTACAACATCTACCAGCGCGACATCCCCGGCGCGGGGCAGATCTACCTGCTCGCCTTGGGCATCGCCCAGCGGATCATGCAGGGACTGTGCGGGCCGCAGTGGCACGCCACCGAGGTGCACCTGCCGGTCCGGCGGCCGCGCAGCGAGGCGCCGTTCAGGCGCTTCTTCGGCGCGCCGCTGCGCTTCAACGCCGAGCGCGCCGCGCTGGTGTTCCCGGCCGAAGTGCTGGGCCGCCGCATCCCCGGCGCCGACCCGGCGGTGCACAAGGCCGTGGCGGCGCTGGCCGCCGCGCTCGAGACACAGGGCGCGCGCGACGTCGGCACCTCGGTGCGCCGCGCGCTTCGCTCGATGCTGGTTTCCGGGCGGGCTTCCGAGGAGGGCGTCGCGGCGGCGTTCGCCATGCACCGGCGCACGCTGAACCGCCGCCTGCGCGGCGAGGGGACCACCTTCCGCCGCCTGCTCGAGGAAACCCGCTTCGACTTCGCGCGGCAGTTGCTGCGCGACACCGACGCCGCGGTCGACGTGATCGCCAGCGGGCTCGGTTACTCGGGGGCGACCGCCTTCGGTCGCGCCTTCAAGCGCTGGTCGGGCCAGGCGCCGCAGGCGTGGCGCGGCAGCCGTGCCGCCGGTGCAGAAGCTCGCGCCGCGCGCTCGCCACGCCGGGCGTCCGGCACGTAGACTCGCGGCTCGCCGCCTGACGCGGGTGCGCTGCTCTTCGAGACGACGCCTTTGAATGCATCCGGTGCCTCGATCTACGTCACCTCCTTGGAGGAGGTGCTGTGGGGCGCTTTCCTCGTCGCGCTGACGATGGCGATCCACGGCCTCGGCGTGGTCGTCACGCTGCGCGCCAGCGGCGCGTTGCAGCGGCGGCAGGCCGGGCAGTCCGCGTTTCGTTCGGGCATCCGCCTGCTGGTCGTCGCCACCTGGCTGCTGGTGGTCGTGCACCTCATCGAGGTGCTGGGCTGGGCGGTGTTCTTCCGGCTGGCCGACGCGTTCGCCAACACCAGCACGGCCTTCTACTACGCGTTGATGCAGTACACGACGGTCTCCAGCGGCATCCACTTGCCGGATCGGCTGCGCCTGCTCGGCGGCATGATCGCGATGTCGGGGCTGCTCACCTTCGCCTGGTCCACCAGCGTGCTGCTGATCCTCGCGCGGCAGTTCCAGGAACAGGCCTCTCAGCCTCTGCAAGAGTGAGACGTCGCCGCAGGAGCGGCGACCGGGCGGGGAGGGCCGGCGCGACGCCGGCGTGTTCGCCGCCTGCCGATTCGATCGGTTCCGGTCCGGCTGGAACCGCCGGTTACCTGGCGCGCACGAAGGTGACGTTGAACCGCTGCTGCGCCACCGCCTGGAAATAGACGCCTTTAAGCACGTCGTTGGCGGCGTCGTAGGCGAGCGTGTAGGTCGACCCGTTGTAGCCGCCGGCGCGCAGTTCGAGGAAGATCCTGAGCGTGTCGCCGTCGCGCCGGGCCTCGGCCTTCGAGAAGGGCAGCGGGTTCGGGTTGGCGTAGGCGGCGTCGAGCCTGCCCGAGGCGTCCGCACCCTTGATGGTGATCATGTAGCCGCCGTCGGGCCGCACCCAGCGCCCCTGCAGTACGCCGAACGGGCCCTCGGAGACCGAGGCGGGCGGCGCCGTCTGCCACTGCGCCGTCGCCGGCGGGCCGGCCGAACCGGCCGCCAGCACCAGGCCCGCGAAGACCGTCCGCGCGGTTGCACGAAGAACCGCCCGCCGCCGACCGGGGTTCATGCTCTCCGCCTGTCGTTCAGTCGCCGGACGGCGAAGCCGGCGCCCGCGGGGCGCCGGCTTCACGCCCCGTTCAGTCCTTGGCCTTCATCGCCGCCTGGAGCTTCTTGATCTCCTCGGGCGAGAGCTGCGGACGGTCGAGCTTGATGGTCAGCTTGTTCAGCCTGGCGGTCAGCGGGAACGGCGGCCGGTAGTCGGCGTCGTTGACGCCGGTCAGCGTGTCGGAGCCGATGTCGAAGGCCTCGTCCCACTGCAGGATCATCGGCAGTGTCCGCTCCATCCGCTTCGTCGCCACGGGCTTGCCGTTGACCTTCAGCGTGCCGACGCCGGGCCGGCCCACGCCGCTGAAGTTGTTGAAGGCGAGCGTGCCGGCGCCGAGACCCTCGTACTTGAAGTCGAATTCGACCGTGTGCCGCCCCGGCGGCAGCGCCTCCGGCGCCTCCCACTTCAGCCGCTCCAGGTCGACCAGGTTCCACAGGAACACCGGCTTGCCCTTCAGCAGGTAGAACCCATAGCCGGCGAAGCGGCCGCCCGAGGTGAGGATCATGCCCTCTGCGCCGCCCTGCGGCACTTCGATATCTGCCGTGACCGTGTAGGAGGTGTTGATCAGCAGCGGCGAGTCTCCCTGCGGCAGGCCGGTCATCGGCCGGGTGTAGACGAACTCGGTGCGCCCGGCGGTGATGTTCGGCCGCGGCGCAACGATGCGCGCCGCCACCGAGGCGTCCATCGGGAAGACCTGGTACTTCTCGGCCTCGGCGATGAACTTCGCCTTCATCTCCCTCACCTTGTCCGGGTGCTTCGCAGCGAGGTCCTGGGTCTGGCTGAAGTCGGCGTCGAGGTTGTACAGCTCGAGCACCTGGTTGTTCAGCGGGTCGGGGTTGGCCGGGCCGAACGCCTCCCAGGGTGCGCGGTTCACCTTGGTGCTGAGGAACCAGCCGTCGTCGTACAGCGCCCACTGGCCCATCATCTCGAAGTACTGCGTCTTGTGCCGCGATGGCGCCTTGGCGTTGGCGGTGTCGAATGTGTAGGCGAAGCTGGTGCCTTCGATCGGCGCCTGCCTGATGCCGTCGACCATCTCCGGCGCGCGGATGCTTGCTGCCTCGAGGATGGTCGGCACGACGTCGATGACGTGCACGAACTGCTCGCGCAGCGCGCCCTTGTCCTTGATGCGCGCCGGCCACGACACCACCATGTTCTGGTTGGTGCCGCCCAACGCCGAGGCGTTCTGCTTGAACCAGGAGAACGGCGTGTCGAAGGCCCACGACCAGCCGGCCGACATGTGGTTGTAGGTCTGCTCGGTGCCCCAGACGTCGTAGAACTTCAGCTGCACCTCGGCCGGCAGCTTGTTCAGGCCGTTGAAGAATGCGACCTCGTTCGGCGTGCCCAGCGGCCCGCCCTCGGCGCTCGTGCCGTTGTCGCCGTTGATGTAGATGACGAGCGTGTTGTCGAGCTTGCCGAGATCCTCGAAGGACTGGATCACGCGGCCGATCTCGTGGTCGTTGTAGGCGACGTAGGCCGCGAAGACCTCGACCTGCCGGATGAAGAGCTTCTGCTCCTCTGCGCTCAGCTGGTCCCACGGCTTCAGCATCTCGGCGGGCCAGGGCGCCAGCTTCGCATCCTTGGGAACGACGCCGAGCTTCTTCTGGTTCTCGAAGATGCGCTCGCGCAGCTTCTCGTAGCCGTCGTCGAAGAGGTGCATCGCGTGGATCCTGTCCACCCATTCCTGGGTCGGGTGGTGCGGGGCGTGCGTCGCGCCCGGCGCGTACTTGATGAAGATCGGCTTGTCGGGCTGCGTCTGGTGGATCCGGGTCATGTAGTCGATGGCATCGTCGGCCATGCCGGTGACGAGGTTCCAGCCCGGCTTGCCCTGGAACGGATAGATCTGCGTGGTGTTGCGGAACAGGTTCGGCTGCCACTGGTTCGCGTCGCCGCCCACGAATCCGTAGAAGTACTCGAAGCCCATGCCGGTCGGCCACTGGTCGAACGGGCCGACCTGGCTCGCGGCGAACGCCGGCGTGTTGTGGTCCTTGCCGAACCACGCCGTCGAGTAGCCGTTGTCGAGCAGCATGCGACCGATCGTCGCCTTGTCCTTCGGGATGATGCTGTTGTAGCCCGGGAAGCCGGTCGACTGCTCGGAGATCACCCCGAACCCGACCGAGTGGTGATTGCGTCCGGTGATCAGCGCGGCGCGCGTCGGCGAGCACAGCGCAGTGGAGAACATGCGGTTGTAGCGCAGGCCCTCGCTCGCGATGCGGTCCATGGTGGGCGTCGGGATGACGCCGCCGAAGGTGCTCGGCACGCCGAAGCCTGCGTCGTCGGTGATGACGAGGA
>JBHJND010000292.1:0-6970 GCA_048497655.1 Caballeronia novacaledonica | reverse complement strand
GATCTGCCCGATCACGTTCTTGGCGACGGCGTCGGGCTTGATGATGGAAAGCGTTCTTTCGATGGCCATGGCTCTTGGTTCGCTGTTGGAAGGCTTGTTCTGATCGGTCCTGCCGGGCCGCCGCAAGGCCGCCGACCGGTTTCGCCGCGGGCGCAAAAAACCCCTAAAAATGAATGATTTGCGCCGCGTCCCGAAACGCGGATATTAACACGCGGCGGCGGTCGGGGCGGGCTCGTTGGCGGTGCGCTCGAGCATCGCGATCGACTCGACGTGCGAGGTGTGCGGGAACATGTTGACGACCCCCGCTGCGGCCAGCGTCCAGCCGCCCTCGTGTGCCAGCACGGCGCAGTCGCGCGCCAGCGTGGCAGGGTTGCACGACACGTAGACGATGCGCCGCGGACCGGCAGTCGCGCTCGCCAGCACCCTGGCCACCGCCAGCGCCCCTTCGCGCGGCGGGTCGATCAGCACGCGCTCGACGGTGCCCAGCGCCGACCACGTCTGCTCCCAGTCGGTCGTCGTCCACTCGAACAGGTTGCGGGCAGCGAAGCGGGCTTTCTCCTCGAGCCCGTGCCGCCGCGCTGCCGCCGCCGCGCGGCGCAGCAGTTCGTCGCTGCCCTCGATGCCGAGCACCGAGCCGCAGCGCCGGGCAAGCGCCAGGGTGAAGTTGCCGAGGCCGCAGAAGAAGTCGACCGCGCGCTCGCCCGGCTGCGGATCGAGCAGCCGCACGGCCACGCGCACCAGCACCTCGTTGATGCGATGGTTGACCTGCGTGAAGTCGGTCGGCCCGAACGGCAGCGCCAGACCAAACTCCGGCAGCGCCAGCGCCAGTTCGCCTTCCTGCTGCGCGTTGATCGGCGCGGCGGTATGCGGCCCGCCGGCCTGCAGCCAGATGGCGACCTGGTGCTGCGCGGCGAAAGACTCGATCCGCGCCCTGTCCTCGACAGTCGGCGGCTGCAGGACACGCAGCACCAGTACAACGCGCTCGCCGCCGTCCCCGCCCCGGCCGACCGCAACCTCGATCTGCGGCAGCCGCTCGCGCAACGAGAGCCCGCCGACCAGTTCCCGCAGCGGCAGCAGCAGGCGGCTGACGCGGCACGGCAGCACGTGGCACTCGCGCATGTCGACCACGTAGCTGCTGCCGCGCTCGTGAAAGCCGACCAGCACGCCACCCTTCTTGGCGACGTAGCGCACCGCCAGGCGCGCCCGGTGGCGATAGCCCCAGAAGTCGCCTTCGATCGGCCGCAGCACGCGGCCGGGCCGCAGCCGGCCAAGGTGCCACAGCGCGTCCTCGAGCACCCGCTGCTTGATCGCCACCTGCGCGTGCGGCTCCACATGCTGCATCGAGCAGCCGCCGCAGGCGCCGGCGTGCAGCCCGAAGTGCGGGCACGCCGGACGCGCCCGCAGCGCGCTGTCCTGCAACACCTCGATCAGCCGGGCGCGGTCGAACTTCGGCTTGCGGCCGATGATCTCCGCCCGCACGCGTTCGCCCGGTAGCGCGCCGGCGACGAAGACGACCTTGCCTTCGTTGCGGGCGACGCCGCGCCCTTCGAGGTCGAGCGAATCGACCTCCAGCACGAGTTCTGCCGTCAACTCAGCCTTCCGGCCAGGCGGCGAGGAACTCGCGCCAGTGTTCGCCCTGGGCGGACTGCAGGGTGCTTCGCACCAGCGCCTGTTCGACGGCGAATTGCGCCTCGGTCAGCACGCCGCGCATCCGCTGGAAGCGCGAGTAGACGAGGAAGGTGTTGACGACGTCGGTCTCGCAGTAGGCGCGGACGTCGGCCAGCCTGCCCTGCTGGTACGAGTCCCAGACGCGCGCGCCGTCCATGCCGAGCTTGCCCGCGTAGCCCGCCAGCCTGGCAATCTCGTCCAGCGGCGCGGTGGCGCGCGGCTGGTACAGCGACAGCAGGTCCATCAGGTCGAGATGACGTGCGTGGTAGCGGCTGATGTAGTTGTTCCACTTGAAGTCGCGTTCGTCCTCGCCCATCTCCCAGTAGCGCGACGCCTGCACGCCGTGGATCAGGCCGCGGTAGTGCAGCACCGGCAGGTCGAAGCCGCCGCCGTTCCAGCTGACCAGTTGCGGCGTGTAGCGGTCGATCAGCCGGAAGAAGTCGCTGATCAGCCTGGCCTCGTCGTCCTGCTCGGTTCCGAGGCAACGCACGCGGAACCCCTGCGCGTCGCGAAAGGCGCAGCCGATCGCCACGATCCGGTGCAGGTGCAGGGCCAGGAAGTCCGAGCCTGTCTTCTCGCGCCGCTCGGCAAAGGCGTGCTCGGCGACTTCTCGGTCAGAAAACGGCTGCCACTGCGGCCGCAGGCGGCGCAGGCCGGCGACATCCGGCACGGTCTCGATGTCGAAGACGAGCGTCGGCGTCATCGGCCGTGACCTCGTGCGGGCGCCACGGCCGTGCGCACCCCTTCAGCGCGGCGGCAGGTAGGCCAGAGGATCGACCGGCTTGCCCTGTCGGCGGATCTCGAAGTGCAGCTTCGGCTGGCTGGCGTCGGTCTTGCCGACCTCGGCGATGCGCTGCCCCTTCTTGACCATCTGTCCCTGCTTGACGAGGATCTGCCGGTTGTGCGCATAGGCGGAGATGAAGTCGTCGTTGTGCTTCAGGATCACCAGGTTGCCGTAGCCGCGCAGCCCGCTGCCGCTGTAGACCACCTGGCCGTCGGCCGAGGCCACCACCGGATCGCCCTCCTTGGCGGCGATGCCGATTCCCTTGTTGCGCTTCTCGTCGAACTTGTCGGTCACCTTGCCGTTGACCGGCCAGATCCAGTCCGCCGTCGGTGCGGCGGCCGCCGGTTTCGTGTCGGGAGCCGGCGCCGGCGGACCGGGCGCGGCCGTTGCCTCGGCAGGGGCCGCCGGTGCGGTGGACGGCGGCGCGCCCGGCCCTTCCAGCGGCTTCGTCACCGCCGGCGCCGTCGGCGTGACCGGCAGCACGGATGCCGTCTCTGTAGCGGGTGGCACCACGCGCAGCAACTGGCCGACGCGGATCCGCGACGGGTCGTCGATGCTGTTCCAGCGCGCGAGGTCCTTGACGTCGCGTCCGAACGCGGCGGCGATCGACGACAGCGTATCGCCCGGCTGCACGGTGTACGTGCCGTCGGCCGCCGGCGCACGCGGTCCGGCAGGCTTGGCCGGGGTGGTCGCCGGCGGTGCGGCAGGCTTCGTCGCCGGCGTCGTCGACGAGCGCTCGGCAACCGGCGCCTCGCGGGTCGAGGTGACAGTGCAGCCGCCCAGCAGCGCGATGACGATCAGGGCTGCTGCGCCACATCCCGGTCGTCGCCGTCGACCGCGGCCCGCCCTCGCATCCTTGTCAGTCGTCATCAGCCGGTTCCCGGTTTCAAAGGGACGAAGCGAACGGCCTCGACCGTACGCTGGCTTACCCGCCCGCCCGCGTCCTTGTGCGCGACCACCAGCCGCTGCTGGCCCACGCCGAGCGGCGCAACCAGCCGGCCGCCATTGCGCAGCTGCGCCAGCCACGCCGGCGGCACCGCCGCCCCGGCGGCCGCCGCGACGATGCCATCGAACGGCGGCTGGCCCGGGACACCGAGACTGCCGTCGCCGAACACCAGCCGCAGGTTGGGCAGACGCAACGGGCGCAGGTTAGCGCGTGCCAGTTCGTGCAGCGGCCGCAGCCGCTCGACCGTGACCACGGTGCCGAACAACTGTGCCAGCACAGCCGCAGCGTAACCGCAGCCGGTGCCGATCTCCAAGATCGTGGCCGACTGCGGCGCCGGTATCGCCTCGAGAAGCAGTTCGGCGCAGCGCGCGACGATGTACGGCCGCGAGATCGTCTGTCCGTAGCCGATCGGCATCGCCGAATCCTCGTAGGCGCGACTGGCGAGAGCGGCATCGACGAACAGGTGCCTCGGCACGGTCGCCATCGCCTGCAGCACGCGCGGATCGCGCACGCCCTGCTGCCCGATCCGCTCGGCCATCTTCCCGCGCACGCGCTGCGAGGCCAGCGCGGCGCTGCCCTCGGCGGCCGGCTTCAGTTCCGGCCGCTGCCCAGCCATTGCTCCACGGCCTCGATCTGGCCGCAGTGGGTCAGGTCGATCTGCAGCGGCGTGATAGAGACGTAGCCGTTCTCGACGGCGTGGAAGTCGGTGCCGGGGCCAGCGTCCTTGGCCTCGCCCGCGGCGCCGATCCAGTAGATCGGCTCGCCGTGCGGATTGGCGGCACGGATGACCGACTCCGAGTGATGCCGCTTGCCGAGCCGCGTCACCCGCATCCCCCGCAGTTCGTCGAGCGGCCGGTTCGGAATGTTGACGTTGAGCAGCACCGCGCCGGCCAGCGGCTCACGGATGAACCGCCCGACCACCTCGGCGGCGATCTGCGCCGCCGCATCGAGATGCGCGTGACCCTTTTCGACCTGCGAGAAGGCGATAGACGGCACGCCGAAAAGATATCCCTCCATCGCCGCCGCGACGGTGCCCGAATAGATCGTGTCGTCGCCCATGTTCTGGCCGTCGTTGATGCCGGAAACGACCAGGTCCGGGCGCGCCTCGAGCAGTCCGGTCAGCGCGATGTGCACGCAGTCGGTGGGCGTGCCGTTGACGAAGCGGAAGCCGTTTGACGCCTCCCGCACCGTCAGCGGGCGGCTGAGCGTCAGCGAGTTGCTGGCGCCGCTGTGATTCGACTCCGGCGCGATGACGAAGACCTCGCCGAGGCTGCGCATGCGGTCGGCAAGCACCGCCAGGCCGGGGGCCAGGTAACCGTCATCGTTGGCAACGAGAATGCGCATCGACAGGAAAGACAAGGCCGGCGTGCGCACAGCGCACACCGGCCTTTGCCGAGTCACCTGTGGTCGGGGCGGCGGGATTCGAACTCGCGACCCCTTGCACCCCATGCAAGTGCGCTACCAGGCTGCGCTACGCCCCGATCGGCGCGGATTGTACACGCCGGCCCTCAGCCCTCTCCGGCGAGCAGCGCGCGCAGCGCCAGCAGTTCGCGGCGCAGCTCGGCGGGCGTCAGTTCGGCGACCTGCGGCGCGGCGCGGCGAGCGCCGTTGCGGCCGCCCTCGAGCTTGTTGCGCGTCCCGCTGATCGTGAAGCCCTGCTCGTAGAGCAACTCGCGGATGCGGCGGACCAGCAGCACCTCGTGGTGCTGGTAGTAGCGACGGTTGCCGCGCCGCTTGACCGGTTTGAGCTGCGTGAACTCCTGCTCCCAGTAACGCAGGACATGCGGCTTGACGCGGCACAGTTCGCTGACTTCGCCGATCGTGAAGTAGCGCTTGGCTGGAATCGGCGGCAGCGCGCCGCTGTCGGAGGCCGTCGCGTTGGAGCGCAGCATCTGGCCGAAACGAGATCGTGAGCCCGGGACCGCGGCGCTCAGCCCGCGTCCTGCGAGCGCGAGACGATCGCCTTCAGCTTCTGGCTGGCATGAAACGTCACCACGCGGCGCGCGGTGATGGCGATCTCCTCGCCCGTCTTCGGGTTGCGACCCGGCCGCTGCGGCTTGTCGCGCAACTGGAAGTTGCCGAAACCCGACAGCTTGACCGACTCGCCCCGCTCCAGCGCCAGGCGGATCTCGTCGAAGAATGCGTCGACCATTTCCTTGGCCTCGCGCTTGTTCAGGCCGAGCCGCTCGAACAGCGCATCGGCCAGTTCCGACTTGGTCACCGTGTGCGCACCACGGTCCGCACCGGTGTCGCCGGCTAGGTCGGCCGTCTTGAACGGGTTCGCTTCTCGTTCGTTGCTCATTTCGCTATTGCCGCAGGCGGGCGTTTAGCCGGGTGCTGAGGCCTTCCACGATCGCTGCCACTGCTGCCTCCGCCTGGGCTTCCGCGAGAGTGCGCTCAGTATCTTGAAGAACAAGCCGGAACGCAAGACTCTTTTCTTTAATTAACAGAGCGTTAGCGCCTACTTCTTCTACTTTGCTTGAAGCCCTGACGGACGGCCGGTACAGGTCGAACAAACGGAACTGCCGCAGGCAGCGCAGCCGCGGATCGCCCTGCGCCAGTTCACCGACCACGTCGTAGATGCCCTGCAGCGTCACCGATTCGTCGAACCACAGCGCTACGTCGCGCAGCGCCTCGGGGAACTTCGGCACCGCCGAGGCCACCGGCAGGGCAACCGGCAGCATCGAGGCGACGTCGAGTTCGAACACTACCGGCGCGCGCGGCAACTCGTACTTCTGCTGCCAGCGCGGATGCAGTTCGCCGATCCAGCCGACCGGCTCTCCGGCCAGCATCACGCGCGCGCTGCGGCCCGGGTGCAGCGCCGGGTGGGCAGCCGGCTCGAAGCGCAGCGCGGCGAACGCCAGCATCCCTTCGAGATCGCCCTTGACATCGAAGAAGTCGACGTCGCGGGTCGGCAGGCCCCACTGCTCGTCGTCGACCGGCCCATAGGCCAGCGCGGCGAGCCGAACCGGCTGGCGGATGCCGCGCACCGCCAGCGGCGCCTCCGCCGCGGCGGCATCGCGCAGGAACACCCGGCCGAGTTCATAGACGCGCACGCGGCCGGCCTTGCGGTTCAGGTTGTACTTCAACGCTGCGACCAGGCCGCCGATCAGGCCGGTGCGCATCACGCTGAACTGGCTGGCGATCGGATTGAGCACCCGGATCGGATCGTCGACGCCGTTGAAGTCCTGCTCCCACTGCGCCTCGACGAAAGAGTAGTTGACCAGTTCCTGGTAACCGGCGGCGCCCAGGTGCTGGCGCAGCAAGTGCGGCGTGCGCCGCCCTTCCGGCCGGCTGCGCATCACCGCCGGCGCACGCGGCGGATGCGCCGGGATCCGCTCGAAGCCCCACAGTCGCGCCACTTCCTCGATCAGGTCTTCCTCGATCTCCAGGTCGAAGCGATACGGCGGCGGCGTGACGACGACCCGGCCGGGCTCGCGCACGAGCGGCAGGCCGAGCCGCTGCAGCGCGTCGACGATCTCCTCGTCGGTGACGGCCACGCCGAGCACCTTGCGGCAGCGCTCGGAGCGCAGCGCGACCGGGCGCCGCTCGGGCAGCGCCAGCACCTGGTC
>JBHJND010000291.1:0-2972 GCA_048497655.1 Caballeronia novacaledonica | reverse complement strand
GCCGGCCAGCGCGCGCGCCACCGCGACCAGCTGCTTCTGGCCGGAGGACAGCCGCGCCCCGCCCTCGCCGAGCGGCGTGTCGTAGCCCTGCTCCAGCGCGACGATGAACTCGTGCGCCCGCGCCGCGCGCGCCGCCGACTCGACCTGCTCCGGGGCGAGGCCCCGCCCCATGTCGATGTTCTCGCGGGCGCTGGCCGCCAGCAGGAACGGCTCCTGCGGCACCAGGCCGACGTCGGCACGGAACTCGCCGTCGCCGATCGCCGCCAGCGGCACGCCGTCGATCTCGATGCGGCCGGCCTGCGGCGTGTAGAAGCGAAGCAGCAGCGACAGCAGCGAGCTCTTGCCGGCGCCGGTGTGGCCGACCACGCCGTAGAAGCGGCCGGCGGGGATGTCGAGGCTGAGGTCGTGCAGCACCGGCTCGTCCGGGTCGTAGCCGAAGGTGACCTTCGACAGCCGCACGCCGCCGGCCTCGATGCGGCGGCCGGCGCCCACCGCCGGCGTGCCGCCCTCGGCAAGCAGCGTGTTGACCCGCGCGGCGGCGATCATCGCCTGCTGCAGCAGCGAGAACTGCAGCGTGATCTGGATCAGCGGCTCGACCACCCGCGCGATGTAGGTGATGAAGGCATACAGCAGGCCGACCTGCAGGCCGCCGATCGACTGCGTGCCGAAGGCGGCGATCACCGCGACGATCAGCATGATGTTCAGCAGGTCGAGCGCCGGCCGCAGCAGCCAGGCGTTGGCGCGCAGCTCGCCCATGCGCGATTGGTAGTAGCCGTCGTTGGTGCCGGCGAAGCGGCGCGCGAACCGGTCCACCGCGCCGGTGGCCTGCAGCACGCCCATGCCGGCGATGCTCTCGGCCATCTGCGCGTTGATGTCGCTGCGCAGCTCGCGCGAGCGCGCCACCGCCGGCGCCGACCAGCGCTGGTAGGCCCAGACGATGCCGACGGTGGCCGGCATCAGCGTCAGCACGATCAGCATCAGCCGCCAGTCGAGCCAGGCCATGGCGACGATCGCGCCGGCCAGTACGGTGAGCCCCTGCAGCACCTCGAACAGCACCTGCTGGTACAGCTGGCGGATCTGCTCGGTGTCGTTGGTGATCCGGCTGACCAGCTGGCCGGTGATGGCGCGGTCGAAGAACGCCATCGGCAGCCGCAGTACGTGCCCGTAGACCCACTCGCGCAGCCGCCGCACCGAGCGCATCGCCAGCGCCGCCAGCCGCACCAGCTGCAGGTAGCGCAGGCCGCTCGCCAGCCAGCCGGCGGCGAGCATGCCGGCCAGCAGCCACCCCACCGTCAGCGGATCGAAGGCGCGCGGCAGCAGGTGCTCGTCGATGAAGACCTTGCCGAGGATCGGCCCGACCGCGTCGAGCAGGCCGGCGGCGGCCAGCCAGCCGCTGGCGCGGCCGAGCTCGCGCTTCTCCGGCGCGGCGGCGCGCGCCAGCAGCGCCAGCCCCGCCCAGCGCTCGCCGCGGCTCGGCGCCCCGCGCTTCGCCTCGCCCGGCGCGGCCGCGGTGTCATGCGGCATCGAGGCTCGCCTCCAGTTGCTGGTAACGCCACTGCACTGCGTACCAGCCGTCCTTCGCCAGCAGCTCGGCGTGCGTGCCGCGCTCGGCGATCCGGCCGCTCTTGAGCACGACGATCTGGTCGGCATCGGCCACCGCCGACAGCCGGTGGCTGACGATGATCGCCGTGCGCCCCGCACGCGCGCCGCGCAGGTGCTCGAGGATGCGCGTCTCGGTGCCGGTGTCCACCGCGGAGAGCGCGTCGTCGAGCACCAACAGCGGCGTGTCGGTCAGCAGCGCGCGGGCGATCGCCACCCGCTGCCGCTGCCCGCCGGACAGCGTCACGCCGCGCTCGCCGACCAGCGTGTCGTAGCCGTCGGCGAAGCGGCGCACGTCGTTCGCCAGGTCCGCCAGCCGCGCCGCCTGCTCAACCTCGGCGCGCGTGGCATCCGCCCTGGCCAGCGCGATGTTCTGCGCGATCGAGGCGGAGAACAGGAACGGCTCCTGCGGCACCCAGGCCACCGCCGAGCGCAGCGCCTCCAGGCGGTAGTCCTCGATCCTCCGCCCGCCCCAGCTGACCGTTCCCTGCAGCGGCACGTAGTGGCGCAGCAGCAGGTTGACCAGCGTCGACTTGCCGGCGCCGGTCGGGCCGACCACGCCGAGGGTCTGACCCGGCGCCAGTTCGATCGACACCCCGTCGAGCGCGCGTGCCGACTGGCCGGGATAGGCAAAGCTCACCGCCTCGAAGTCCAGCGGCCCGGCGGACACCGGCTCGATGCGGCCGCGGTCGTCGATGCTCGGCGGCTCGCTCAGCACCGGCGCCAACCGCGCCCACGCCGCGCGGCCGCGCTCGATCAGCGACAGCACCCAGCCCATGGCGAACATCGGCCAGATCAGCTGGCCGAGGTACATGGTGAAGGCGGTGAGCTGGCCGACCGTCATCTGCTGCTGCCAGACGAACCAGCCGCCGACGGCCATCGTCAGCACGGTGGCGGTGGTCAGCGTCAGGCCGACCGCCGGTTCGTAGGCGGCCTCCCACTTCAGCGCCTCGTAGCTGGCATCGGCGGCGGCCTTCGCCCGCTGCGCGAATTCCGCGCCGGCGCGCGACTCCAGGCCGAGCGCCCGCAGGGTGCGCACGCCGGCCACCGTCTCCTGCACGTGGTCGTTCAGCTTCGAGAAGCGGTCGAGCGATTCGCGCCAGCCGTCGTGCACGCGGCGCGAAATCGCCCAGAAGCTCCACGCCATCAACGGGAAGGGCAGCAGCGCCACCAGCGCGAGGCGCCAGTCGACGCCGAGCGTCATCATGGCGACCACCAGCACCAGGGTGAGGGTGCCGTCGAAGCCGGCGAGGAAGGCTTCGCCGGCGGCCAGCTCGACCGCGTCGACGTCGTTGGTGGCGCGCGCCATCAGGTCGCCGGTGCGGCTGCGGTTGAAGAACTGCGGCCCCTGCGCGGCGAGCCTGGCGTACAGC
>JBHJND010000290.1:0-3160 GCA_048497655.1 Caballeronia novacaledonica | reverse complement strand
CCTCGGCTACTTCATCAACCCGCTGGTCAACGTGCTGATCGGCGCCGCCTTCCTGCACGAGCGGCTGCGGCCCGCACAGTGGGCCGCCGTCGGCGTGGCGGCGGTCGGCGTCGCCTGGCTGACCTGGCAGGCCGGCGCGCTGCCGTGGATCGGCCTGGTGCTGGCGCTGACCTTCGCCGTCTACGGCCTGCTGCGCAAGACCGCGGCGCTCGGCGCCGTCGAGGGGCTGGCGCTGGAGACGCTGCTGCTGGCGCCGCTGGCCGCCGCCTACCTGCTATGGCTTGCGCACGGCGGCCACAGCGGCTTCGCCGACGGCGACGCGGCGACACGGCTGCTGCTTCTCGCCGCCGGGCCGGTGACCGCCGTGCCGCTGCTGCTGTTCGCCGCCGGAGCGCGGCGCATTCCCTTCTCCACCCTCGGCCTGCTGCAGTACCTCGGGCCGTCGCTGCAACTGCTGATCGGCGTGTGGCTCTATCGGGAGCCTTTCGCCTACCGCGCGCCCGGCTACGTGCTGATCTGGATCGCGCTGGCGGTCTTCAGTATCGAAGGCCTGCTGCAGGGCTGGCGCTCGCGCGCCGCCAGCGGCTGAAGGCGACCGCCCTGTTGCCGGCGCGAAACGCGGGGCGGTCCGTTCGTTGACGCGCCATGCATTCGGCGCGAACATTCGCGCCCTCGCTCATCGAGCGCTATCCCAAGGCAAAGGAGGCGCATATGGCACACATCGAGACGGTCGTCCTGGTCGGCTGCTGCTGACGCGGGTCGCTCGCTGCCGCCCGCCGCGGCCGGCCACTTTCCCGAGCCACTGAGTGCTGCGCCTTCGGCGCAGTCCTTTGTCGCGCCCGCGCGTCCGCCGTGCGGGCGCCCGATGAGAGAGATCAAATGCAGAGCATGCTTTTCGATCGGCTGCGGCCGATCGGCTTCAGCCCTTCGCTTGCAGCATCGTTCGACGCGCTCGGCCTGGCGCAGGCGTGGCCGGCGCGGGTGACCGAGGTCCAGCGCGAGACCGCGACGCTCGACGACGGCGGCGCCTTGCTGCCGGCGCGCGTTCACCCGCAGCTGGCACGCGCCCTCGCCGACAGCGCCGAGGCGATCGCGGTCGGCGACTGGGTGGCCGCCGCACGCGATGCGCACGGCGCGGCGTGGGTCCAGGCGCTGCTGCCGGCGGCCACCCGCATCGTCCGCCTCGACAGCAGTGGCCGGCGCCGCGTGCTGGTGAGCAATGTCGAGGTCGCGCTGATCGTCATGGGCCTCGATGGCGACTTCAACCCGCGCCGGGCCGAGCGCTACCTGGCGCTGACGCAGGGCGCCGGCGTGTGGCCGCTGATCGTGCTGACCAAGCTCGACTGCGCCACGCAACCGCGGCAGGCGATCGACGAACTGCGCCGCCGGATCCCGGCCACCGTGCCGATCGAGGCGGTCGACGCAACAGCGGCCGCGGCGGCCGCCACGCTCGCGCCGTACCTGGCGGCCGGACAGACAGCGGTGCTGCTGGGCTCGTCCGGCGCCGGCAAGTCGACACTGACCAACACGCTGCTCGGCCGTCCGGCGCAGGCGATCGGCGCGGTGCGTGCCGACGACTCGCGCGGCAGGCACACCACCACCGCGCGCACCCTGCACCGTCTGCCCGGCGGCGCCTGCCTGATCGACACGCCGGGGCTGCGCGGCCTGCGAGTCGACCTCGACGAGGCCGATCTGACGGCGAGCTTCGGCGACGTCGCGCGGCTGGCGGAACAGTGCCGCTTCCGCGACTGCCGGCACCTCGACGAGCCCGGTTGCGCGGTGCGCGAGGGCGTGGCCGCCGACCGGCTGCGCAACTTCCACAAGCTGACGCGCGAGGTGCAGCGCGAGCAGATGACGGTGCTGGAGCGCCGCCGCCGTCTGGCCGAGTGGAAGTCGCGTGTCCGTGCCGCCGAGCAGCGGGTGCAGATGAAGCGCGGCTGAAGAAGTCGGCGCCGTCAGCCGGCCGCCAGCAACTCGACCTCGAACACCAGCGTCGCGTTCGGCGGAATGACGTCGCCGGCGCCCCATTCGCCGTAGCCGAGCGACGGCGGAATGACGAGCTTGCGCAGGCCGCCGACGCACATGCCGGCCACGCCCTCCTCCCAGCCCGCGATGACGTTGCCCTGGCCGAGCGCGAAGCCGAACGGCTCGTTGCGGTCGCGGCTGGAGTCGAACTTGGTGCCGTCGGTGAGCCAGCCGGTGTAGTGCACGACGACGTCGGAGCCGAAGCGCGCCGCGGCGCCCTGGCCGACGCGCAGATCGTCGTACTGCAGACCGCTGGCGGTGGTGACCGTTGCCATCGTCGGGATCCTCGCAGAGTCGATTCGGAGGCGGCCGATGCTACGCGCACCGGCCGACCGCGCCGCGGGCCGGGCCACGCCGGCGGGCGCAGCCGCCGCGGATGATCTGCGGGACACCGCAACGCGGGACGGCGCTGCGGCGGGATGTTGGTTGCAGACGACGCCTCGCGACCGCCGATGAGCGTCCTGGAGGGCAGTCTTACGGGGAAGGCCGTCCGGCGATCGTCTGCAGGTCGCCAAGGTAGTCCGTGCACGGGCCCGCGTCTGTCGTTCGAAAGGATTAAGTACAGATGCTCGGCGCTAGACTCCGCGCTCTTTTCCTCGCCCAGGTAAGCACTGCCGATGGACAAGGTTTTCGACCTGCGCGCGATGGTGCGCGGACGGATCGACGCGCTGCGCGCGGCGCTGCACGCGCACGGCCTGGCCGCATGGGTCCTGCCCTCCGCCGATCCTCACCTCTCCGAATACCCGCCCGAGCGCTGGCACGGCCGCGAGTGGGCGAGCGGCTTCACCGGCTCGGCGGGTACGCTGGTGGTGACCGCCGACACGGCGGGGCTGTGGGTCGATTCGCGCTACTGGACGCAGGCCGACGTGCAGACCGAGGCGACCGGCATCGAGGTGATGAAGATCGCCGGCAGCGCCAGTCCCGGTCACGTCGAGTGGCTCGCCGAGCACCTGCCGCCGGGCAGCGTGGTCGGCGCCGACGGCGCGGTGCTGTCGCTGGCGGCGGCGCGCACGCTGCAGGAGAAGCTCGGCGCGCGCGACATTGCGCTGCGCACCGACCTCGACCTGCTCGACGACGTCTGGCCGCAGCGCCCGGGACTGCCGGCGGCGGCGGTGTACGAGCACCCGGCGCCGTA
>JBHJND010000289.1:0-6457 GCA_048497655.1 Caballeronia novacaledonica | reverse complement strand
GTCGACCTCGATCACCAGCATCAGGTGGTACTCGCCGACCACCGCCACCGGCGCGGCGGAGCCCTGCGCCGCCAAGCTTAGCTCGGCGACGTGCTTGACCTCCGACAGCCGCGCCAGCGCGGCGAGGTGCGGCGCGAACGCCTCGACCTTGTCGGCCGGGCCAGTCGCCGCCAGCGGCACCTTGACCGCCGGCGACAGGTTCATCTCGCCGCGCAGGTTGCGCGCCGCGTCGACCAGTTGCTTCAGCGCCGCCACGTCGGCGTCGGCCGTCGGGTCGATCTTTGCCGGGTCGCTCTTCGGATACGGCTGCACCATCACCGAGGTCGCCTCGCCCTCGGCGCGACGGCCGGCGAGCACCGAGACCTTCTGCCACAGCTCCTCGGTGATGAACGGGACGATCGGATGCGCCAGCCGCAGCGCCGCCTCCAGCACGCGCACCAGGGTGCGCCGCGTCGCCCGCTGCTGCGCCTCGTCGCCGCGCGCCAGCTGCACCTTGGCCAGCTCCAGGTACCAGTCGCAGTACTCGTTCCAGACGAACGAGTAGATGGCGTTGGCCACGTTGTCGAGCCGGTACTCGGCGAAGCCTTTCTCGACCTCGGCCTCGGCCCGCTGCAGCTCGCCGATGATCCAGCGGTCGACCTCCGACAGCGCCACCGGCAGGGCGGCGTCGGTGCCGCAGTCCCTGCCCTCGGTGTTCATCAGCACGAAGCGGGTGGCGTTCCACAGCTTGTTGCCGAAGTTGCGGTAGCCCTCGCAGCGCTTCAGGTCGAAGTTGATGTTGCGGCCGAGGGTGGCGTAGGCGGCCATCGTGAAGCGCAGCGCGTCCGCGCCGTAGGCGGCGATGCCGTCTGGGAAGTGCTTGCGGATCTTGGCGGCGACCTTCGGCGCGTCCTCCGGCCGGCGCAGGCCGGTGGTGTTCTTCTTCACCAGCGCCTCGAGGCCGATGCCGTCGATGATGTCGATCGGGTCGAGCGTGTTGCCCTCCGACTTGCTCATCTTGCGGCCTTCCGCGTCGCGCACGATGCCGTGGATGTAGACGTCGCGGAACGGTACGCGGCCGGTGAAGTGCGTCGTCATCACCACCATCCGCGCCACCCAGAAGAAGATGATGTCGTAGCCGGTGACCAGCACGGTCGAGGGCAGGTACAGGTCGTAGGCCAGCCGCCCGGCCGTCGCCTCCTCGCCCTCCACCTGCGGCCAGCCGAGGGTGGAGAACGGCACCAGCGCGCTCGAGTACCAGGTGTCGAGCACGTCCGGGTCGCGTGTCAGCTTCACCCCCGCGCCGGCTCTGGCCTGCGCCTCTGCCTCGCTGCGCGCCACGTAGACGTTGCCGGCCTCGTCGTACCAGGCCGGGATCTGGTGGCCCCACCACAGCTGACGCGATATGCACCAGTCCTGGATGTTCTCCATCCACTGCCGGTACACCGTGCGCCACTGCTCGGGGAAGATGTTCACCGCGCCGGACTCGACCGCCTCCAGCGCCACCTGCGCCAGCGACTTGCCTGGATGCCGCGTGCCGGCCGGCGCCGGCTTGCTCATCGCCACGTACCACTGGTCCGACAGCATCGGCTCGACCGCCTCGCCGGTGCGGCCGCAGCGCGGCACCATCATCTTGTGCGGCTTCTCGCTCACCAGCAGGCCGGCGGCCTGCAGGTCCTGCAGCACTGCCTTGCGCGCCACGTAGCGGTCGAGCCCGCGGTACTTCGCCGGCGCGTTGTCGTTGACGGTGGCGGTGGCGGTGAAGATCGGGATCGGCGCCAGCGCGTGCCGCTGGCCGACCGCGAAGTCGTTGAAGTCGTGCGCCGGCGTGATCTTCACGCAGCCGGTGCCGAACTCGCGGTCGACCATCTCGTCGGCGATGACGGGGATCTGCCGGCCGGTCAGCGGCAGCAGCACCGTCCTGCCGACCAGCGACGCGTAGCGCTCGTCGCCCGGATGCACCGCCACCGCGACGTCGCCGAGCAGCGTCTCCGGCCGCGTGGTCGCCACCACCACTCCGGCGCCGCCGTCGGCGGCCGGGTAGCGGATCTCCCACAACCGGCCTTCCTCCTCCTCGTTCTCCACCTCGAGGTCCGACACCGCGGTCTGCAGCTTCGGGTCCCAGTTGACCAGCCGCTGGCCGCGGTAGATCAGGCCCTGCTCGTAAAGCTGCACGAAGGTCTCGACCACAACCTTCGACAGCGCCTCGTCCATCGTGAAGTAGGTGCGGTTCCAGTCGACCGAGTCGCCGAGCCGCTTCATCTGGCCGAGGATGGCGCCGCCCGAGTACGCCTTCCAGTCCCACACATGCTCGACGAATTTCTCGCGGCCGATCGCCTTGCGGTCGATGCCGCCGGCCTCGAGCTGCCGCTCGACGACGATCTGCGTGGCGATGCCGGCGTGGTCGGTGCCCGGCAGCCACAGCGTGTTGAAACCGCGCATCCGGTGGTAGCGCGTGAGCGCGTCCATGATCGTCTGGTTGAACGCGTGGCCCATGTGCAGGATGCCGGTCACGTTCGGCGGCGGCAGCTGGATGCTGAACGCGGGCCGGGCGGGATCGGCGCCGGCGTCGAAATAGCCGCGCGATTCCCAGACCGGGTACCAGCGGGCCTCGACGGCGGCCGGTTCAAAGCTCTTGGCGAGTTCGGACAAGGCAGGAAGGGGGAGAGGTGGATGAGACGGCGGCGCCTGAGTCGGCGCCGGCGGTACGGGCTTCATGCGGGCGGCAGGTCGCTGCGCTGCTGCAGTTCCTCGCGCAGCGCCTGCTCGACGAGGTCCTGCAGCGTGATGCGCAGGGCGACCTCCGCTTCCTCGCCGAGCCTCGCCATCGCCTGGTCGATCGCCGGCTGCATCAGGTCCCGCACGGCGGCGTTGATCTGCTCCGGCAGGCGCGCTGCCACCCGCTGCAGCACGGCAGCGCGCAGCGCCGTGGCCTGCGCCGCGATCGCCGCCTCGTCGGATGCCGCCGGTTCGTGCCGAGTCGCGGCCTCCGCAGCCGCTTCCTCGACCGGCGCCGAGGCCAGCGACGATTCGCCGGTCGCGGCGGCGCCGGCCTCGGCCTGCGCGTCGCCGCTGCCGAGCGGCTGCTCGGCCGACAGCAGCGCCTCGAAATCGGCGTCGCTGGCGGCGACGAGGTCGCGGTCGAGTTCGACTTCGATCGTCGCCTCGGCGCCGGCAACTGCAGCCTCGTTCATCGGACCGGGCTGCTCCGGCGGGGTCGCCGCCAGCGGGGTCGGTTCCCCGGTCGAGGGCGGCTGCGCTGCCTCGTCCACGACCGCGGGCTCAGGCTCGGTCGCCGGTGCACCAACCAGCGATGCCGGCAGCGCGGTGTCGAGCTCGACCGCCGGCAGGTAGATGCGGTCGGTGAGCAGCGGGATCGACGGATCGTCGGCAGGGTCAGCTGCCGGCGACGCGTGCGGCCACTGGCTCATTCCGCGCTCCGGTCGTGCGCCTGCGGCTCGAAGCCGGCGTCGCGGTAGATGCGGAAGCGCTCCCTCGCGCGTCGGCGATCGTCGTCTTCGCGCGAGACGATCTCGATCAGCCGCTCGAAGCTCCCCTTCAGCGACGGCAGTTCGGGCGGCACGTCGTCGTCGAGGTTGACCAGCACCGGGCAGGGCGGGGTGGTGCCGGCGAGCGAGGAGGCGAGCAGCACCGGCGTGCGCCCGGCCAGCGGCGAATCGGCGGCGACGTGCGGCACGAAGTCGAGCGCCGAGAAGGTCCACAACGCGGTGTCGAGCCGCGCCAGCCGGTCGGCGTCGCGCGAGAAGAGCAGCACCCGGCAGTCGGCGGCGCGTGCGCGCCGGACCACCCGGCAGGCGTACTGCAGCCGGTGCTCGACGTTGAAGTGGAAGTCGATGCGCACGGCCGGGACGCAGTGCTAGCCGGCCCGCTGCATCAGGAACTCGGTCAGGAGCGGCACCGGCCGCCCGGTGGCGCTCTTCGCCGGGCCGCTCTTCCAGGAGGTGCCGGCGATGTCGAGGTGCGCCCACGGGTAGGCCTTGGTGAAGCGCGCCAGGAAGCAGGCGGCGGTCACCGCGCCGGCCTTGCCGGGCGCGCCGATGTTGGCCATGTCGGCGAAGTTCGACTTCAGCGACTCCTGGTACTCGTCCTGCACCGGCATCCGCCAGGCCGGGTCGACCGCCGTCTTCGCCGCCGCCAGCAGTTCGTCGGCCAGCGCGTCGTCAGAGCTGAACAGCCCCGAGTTGATGTCGCCGAGCGCGACCACGCAGGCGCCGGTCAGGGTAGCGATGTCGACCACCGCCGCCGGCTTGAAGCGCTCGGCATAGGTCAGCGCGTCGCACAGGATCAGGCGGCCCTCGGCGTCGGTGTTCAGCACCTCGATCGTCTGGCCAGACATCGAGGTGACGATGTCGCCCGGCTTGCTGGCGTGGCCCGACGGCAGGTTCTCGCAGGCCGGCACCACGCCGATCACGTTCAGCTTCAGCTTCATTTCGGCCGCCGCGCGCAGCGCGCCGAAGACGGCCGCCGCGCCGCACATGTCGAACTTCATCTCGTCCATGGCGTTGGCCGGCTTGATCGAGATGCCGCCCGAGTCGAAGGTGATGCCCTTGCCGACCAGCACCACCGGCGCCGTGCCCTTGCCCTTGGCGGCGGCGCCCTCGTACTTGATGACGATCAGCCGCGGCGGCTCGGTCGAGCCCCGGGCGACCGACATGAACGAGCCCATCTTCAGCGATTCGATCTGCTTGCGGTCGAGGATCTCGACGCGGAGCTTGTGGCTGCGGCCCAGCCTTCGAGCCTCGTCGGCGAGGAAACCCGGCGTGCAGATGTTGGCGGGCAGGTTGCCGAGCCGCTTGGCCAGTTCCACCCCGTTGGCGATCGCCGTGCCCTGCGCCAGGCCGTGCTCGGCGGCGGCGTCGCGCGCAGCGAGCACCAGCACGATGCGCCCGGGCCCGCCGTTGCCGTCTTCCTTCCTGCTCTTCAGCTCGTCCAGACGGAACACCGCCTCGCGGGCGGCCAGCACCAGCTGGCGCGCCTGCCACTGGCTGTCGCGCCCGGCCGGCAGCCAGTCGGCAGCGGCGATGGCCAGTTCCTTCACCGCCGGGCCGGCGGCCTTGACCGTCACGCGCACCGCCTCGATGAAGGCCTTGTCGCCGAACTCCCGGCGGCTTCCGAGGCCTACCAGCAGCACGCGGGCGGCGGCGACGCCGGGCAGGGCGCGCAGCATCACGCTCGTGCCCCTCTTGCCGGTGACGTCGCCGCTCTTGACTGCTGCGCGCAGCGCGCCGCGGGAGGCGGCGTCGACGGCGCGCGCCTGCGTGCTCAGCTCGCCTTCGGCAAACACGCCGACGGCGACGCAGTCGGCCTTGACCGCGTCGGCAGCGGCGGTGCGGGTGCTGAAGTCCATGGATGTCTCGCTTTCCATTCGTTTTGGAGGCCGGGCTGCGCCGCGGCACATGCGGCCCGCGCATGCGGCTCGGCGGGATGGCCGCGAGTATAGCCACGGGGTCCGCGCCGCCCGCGCTCGTCGGTCGCGCAGGCGAGGCGAATAAACTGCCGGCCATGGTCTTCTCGCGCTCGATCGTCGCCGAGCTGTCGAGCACCGCCGGCGCGGTGTTCACCGTGCTGTTCTCGATCATCTTCTCGGTTGCGCTGGTGCGCATCCTCGGCCAGGCGGCGGTCGGCAGCGTCGACAGCGGCGCGGTGTTCTCGATGGTGGCGCTCACCGCGCTCACCACATTGCCGACCGTGCTGGCGCTGACGCTGTTCATCGCCGTGCTGATGACCGTGTCGCGCAGCTATCGGGACTCCGAGATGGTGGTGTGGTTCGCCTCCGGGCAGAGCCTGCTCGCCTGGATCCGGCCGGTGCTGCGCTTCGCGGCGCCGATGGTGCTGCTGATCGCCGTGCTGGCGCTGCTGATCACGCCCTGGGCGGGACAGCAGCTGGAGGAGAGCAAGCAGCGCTTCCGCGCCCGCGACGACGTCAGCCGGGTGGCGCCCGGCCGCTTCATCGAGTCGTCTGGCGCGCAACGGGTGTTCTTCGTCGAGTCGGTCGACCTGCAGGGCGCCACCGTGCGCAACCTGTTCGTCAGCCACCGCAGCCAGGGTCGCGAAGGGGTGATCGTCGCCCGCGAGGGCGTGATCGAGGCCAGGCCGAACGGCGACCGCTACCTGGTGCTGCTCAACGGCCGGCGCTACGAGGGAAAGCCGGGCCACCTGCAGTACCGGATGCTCGAGTTCGAGCGCTACGCGATCCGCCTCGACATCCGGCCGGACGCGCCGCTGGCCGAACTGAACGCGCGCGCCAAGCCGACCCGGCAGTTGCTGCGCGAGCCCACACCGTTTCACCGCGGCGAGCTGCTGTGGCGCATCGGCGTGCCGGTGGTGGCGCTGCTGCTGGCACTGATGGCGATCCCGCTCGGCCACGTCAACCCGCGGGTCGGCCGCTCGGCCAACCTGATCGTCGCCGTGCTGGTCTTCCTCCTGTACCACAACGGCATGTCGATCGTGCAGGCGT
>JBHJND010000288.1:0-15844 GCA_048497655.1 Caballeronia novacaledonica | reverse complement strand
CGGCCCTCGATGTGCGCCGCCATGCCGAGCAGCTGGCCGATCGTCACCACGCCGGTGCCGCCGATGCCGGTGATCACGACGCTGTAGCCGCGGCCGGCGGGAAGCTCCGGCAGCTGCGGCTGCGGCAGCTGCGGCACCGCGGCCTCGGCTGCCTTGCCCTTCTTCGGCCGGCCGCCCTCGACGGTGACGAAGCTCGGGCAGAAGCCCTTCAGGCAGGAGAAGTCCTTGTTGCACGAGGACTGGTTGATGCGCCGCTTGCGGCCGAACTCGGTCTCCAGCGGCTCGACCGACAGGCAGTTGCTCTCCACGCTGCAGTCGCCGCAGCCCTCGCAGACCAGTTCGTTGATCACCACGCGCCGCGGCGGATCGGGGAAGACCACCTTGTCCGGCTTGTTCTGCTTGCGCCGGCGCCGCTTCTCCGAAGCGCAGGTCTGGTCGTAGACCAGCACCGACACGCCGGGGTACTCGCGCAGCTCGCGCTGGACCTGGTCGAGCCGGTCGCGGTGGTGGACGGTCACGCCGGGCGCCAGCTTCCAGGCGTCGCCCTCGGCGCCGCGCGCGTTGACCGCGCTGTGGTCGCGCTCGGCGCCGGCGTCGTACTTGTCGGGCTCGTCGGTGACGATCACTATCCGGCGCACGCCCTCGGCGTAGACCTGCTGGGTGATCGCCGGCACGGTGAGCTGGCCGTCGGTCGGCTGGCCGCCGGTCATCGCCACCGCGTCGTTGAACAGGATCTTGTAGGTGATCGGCACGCCGGCGGCGACGGCGGCGCGGATCGCCAGCGCGCCCGAGTGAAAGTAGGTGCCGTCGCCGAGGTTGGCAAAGATGTGCTTCTCGTCCGTGAACGGCGCCTGGCCGATCCACGGCACCCCTTCGCCGCCCATCTGCGTGAAGGTTGAGGTGCTGCGATCCATCCAGATCGCCATGTAGTGGCAGCCGATGCCAGCCACGGCGCGCGAGCCCTCGGGCACCACGGTCGAGGTGTTGTGCGGGCAGCCGGAGCAGAAGTAGGGCTTCCTCTCGGCGACCAGGCGCGGCCGGGCGAGCGTCCGCTCCTTGGCGTCGATGATCGCCAGTCGTGCCTCGATGCGCGCCCGCATGTCGGACGGCAGCTCGAGCCTGCCGATGCGGCTGGCGATCGCCCTGGCGACGATCGCCGGCGAGAACTCCGAGTGCGCCGGCAGCACCCAGCTGCCCTGCGGCACCGACCACTCGCCGCCGTCCTTCTCGTCGAACTTGCCGATCACGCGGGGGATGCGCCTGCCGGTGCCGATCCAGGCGTAGAGGTCTTCCTTGATCTGGTATTCGATGAGCTGCCGCTTTTCCTCGACGACCAGGATCTCCTCCAGCCCCTCGGCGAAGGCGCGCACCGCCTGCGCCTCCAGCGGCCAGACCATGCCGACCTTGAACACGCGGATGCCTATCCGTGCGCAGGTCTCCTGGTCCAGGCCCAGGTCGGCCAGCGCCTGGCGCATGTCCAGATAGGCCTTGCCGCTGGCGACGATGCCGAAGCGCGCCTGCGGCGAGTCGATCACGGTCTGGTTGAGCCGGTTGGCGCGGCAGTAGGCGAGCGCCGCGTACAGCTTGTGGTCGAGCAGCCGCGCCTCCTGCGCCAGCGGCGTGTCGGGCCAGCGGATGTTCAGCCCGCCCGGCGGCATGACGAAGTCGGTGGGCAGGGCAATCTGCACCCGGCCGGGGTCGACCACCACCGAGCTGCTCGCCTCGACCACCTCGGTCACCGTCTTCATCGCCACCCACACGCCGGCATAGCGGCTCATCGCGAAGCCGTGCAGGCCGAGGTCGAGGTATTCCTGCACGGTGGCCGGGTACAGCACCGGGATCATGCAGGCCTTGAAGACGTGGTCGGACTGGTGCGGCAGCGTCGAGCTCTTGGCGCCGTGGTCGTCGCCGGCCAGCGCCAGCACCCCGCCGTGCGGGCTGGTGCCGGCCGCATTGGCGTGCTTGAAGACGTCGCCGCAGCGATCGACGCCGGGACCCTTGCCGTACCACATGCCGAAGACGCCGTCGTACTTCGCCCCCGGCTGCATGCCGACCTGCTGCGTGCCCCAGACGCTGGTGGCGGCGAGGTCCTCGTTCAGGCCGCTGTGGAACCTGACGTGGTGGCGCTCGAGGTGCCTGGCGGCGCGCCAGGCGGTCTGGTCGACCGAACCGAGCGGGCTGCCGCGGTAGCCGGTGATGAATCCGGCGGTGTTCAGCCCCGCGGCGACGTCGCGGCTACGCTGCAGCATTGCCAGCCGCAGCAGGGCCTGGGTCCCGCTCATGTAGGCGCGCCCGCCCTCCAGCGTCCAGCGGTCGTCGAGCGAGATCTCCGCCAAGGCGCGGCGGACCGAATCGGGCAACGGGGCGTTCATCGGCAATCCTTCTCGCGTTGCCCGAAGTGGCGCGCAGGCTAACAGAGCCGCCCCGCCGGCTCAATCGGCGCGCCCGCCGACCGACCGTCTGCCGCGGCGACTACGCCGGCAGAGGCATCGGCCGGCGGTCCTTCAACTGCAGCCAGCCGCGGGCGATGCGGTAGACCGCCCACAGGCCGAGCAGCAACAGTCCGACGCCCCAGATGGCGAAGCCGATCAGCACGATCGCCAGCGCCGCGCCGACCAGTCCGATCAGGATCACCCACGCCAGGGCGAACCAGAAGGTACGGATCTGCCAGCGGAAGTGCGACTCGAGCCAGGTGCCGCGGGCGTCTCCCTGCTTCACGTAGTTGATGATCACGGCGATGATCGACGGCCAGCCGAAGACGAAGGCACCGATGACGGTCGAGGCGCCGAAGGCGCCGATCGCCAGCCCCAGCGCGTGCAGCGCATAGGTCACGTGCGTGAGCGTGACCAGCGACGGGTCGGGCTCGGCGGCGTTGCTGTAGGTGTTGGTGTTCATCGCTCCTCCCTGCCGGTGGCCGGCGGATGGTCGGAATGTGCGGTCGGCATGGCCGGATTCAACGCCACCGGCCCCTCAGCCGAGAAAGCGCGCCAGCCGCGACACGCCGTCGTCGATGAGGCCGCGCTGCGCGGCAAAGCACCAGCGCAGACTGCCCTCGCCCTCCGGCCCGAAGGCTACGCCCGGCGCCAGGCCGAGCCCCACCTGCGTGACCAGCCGCTTGGCGAAGCCGAGCGAATCGCCGCTGCGCCCGGCGATACTGAAGAACAGGTACATCGCGCCGTCCGGCGGCGCGCACTCGACGCCGGGCAGCCGGGACAGCTGCGCGACCAGAGCGTCGCGCGAGGCCTGCAGGCGGGCGCGCGTCTCGGCGATCAGCGCGTCGCCGTGCTCGATGGCGGCAATGCCGGCGCGCTGGATGAAGGTCGGCGCGCACGAGGTGTTGAACTCGACCATCTTGGCGAAGTCGGCGATGAAGCCGCGCGGCGCCACCAGCCAGCCGAGCCGGAAGCCGGTCATCGTCCAGCTCTTGGAGAAGGTATTGGCGCTGATGAAGCGTTCGTCGGGATCGGCCCGGCCGAGCACGCCGGGCGCGTGCGCCGAGCCGTCGAACACCAGCCGCTCGTAGGCGTCGTCGGCGATCAGCCAGATGCCGTGCCGCTGGCAGTGCGCGCGCAGCGTGTTCCAGTCGTCCTGCGCCATCACCCAGCCGGTCGGGTTGTTCGGCGAATTGACGATCACCGCGCGCGTGCCGGCCGGCGCAGAGTCGAGCAGCCGCTGCAGGTCGAGGGTCCAGCGGCCGGCGCGGCACGACAGCGGCACGCGGATCACCTCGGCGCCCACGATGCGCGGCTGCGCAGTGACGTTCGGCCAAACAGGGGTGACGATCGCCACCCGGTCGCCCGGCTCGAACAGCGACTGCGCCACCAGCGACAGCGCACTGACGCCGGAACTGGTCACCGCGATGCGGTCGGCCTCGACCGGCGTGCGCGGTGCGTGCAGCCGGTTGACGTAGCCGGCGATCGACTCGCGAAGCTCGGCGATGCCGAGGTTGTGGTTGTAGAAGGTCTCGCCCTCGTCGAGCGCCGCCTTGGCCGCCTCGCGGATGAACGCCGGAGTGGGCAGGTCGCCCTCGCCGAACCAGAACTTCAGCACGTCGTCGCGGCCGATGGCCGCGTTGGCGACCTCGCGGATGCGCGAGGCGGGCAGGGGAGCTAGCGATGGTCGCAGCATGGGCGCGGATGTTACCGGTCCGGCCCGCAGCGGCCGGAGCCGGCGAAATCAGCGCGCCAGCTGGTTGATCTCGATGATCGGCAGCAGCACCGCCAGCACGATCAGCATCACCACCACGCCCATGGCGAGGATCAGGATCGGCTCGAGCAGCGAGGTGAAGAACATCGCCCGCCGCTCGGCCTCTCGCGCGTGGATGTCGGCGGCGCGGCCGAGCATCTCGGGCAGCTTGCCGGTCGCCTCGCCGGAGGCGATCAGGTGGATCAGCACCGGCGGGAACAGCCTCGTGCGGCCCGGCTTGCTGTCCTCGTCGCCGGTGGCGCGCAGGGCGCGGGCCAGCGAGAAACCCTCGCGCACCCGCTGCGTCGCCTCCAGCACGCGCGTGCGCATGGCGAGGTTGTTGACCGTCTCGCCGGCCGCCTGCAGGGCGCGCAGCATCGGCACGCCGCCGCCGGCGAGGATGGCCAGCGTGCTGGCGAAGCGCGCCGTGTTCAGCGAGCGGCTGAGCACGCCGACCACCGGCATCCGCAGCAGCCGCTTGTGCCAGCGCAGGCGGACCTCCTCGACCTTCAGCAGGCGGCGCACGGCGAACAAAGCGATCACCGCCAGCGCCAGCACGATCCAGCCGTAGGCGCGCACGAAGTCCGACAGAGCGATCAGCGCGCGGGTCAGCCACGGCAGCGCCTGCTTGGTGTTGGCGAAGACCTGCACCACCTGCGGCACGACGTAGGTCAGCAGGCCGATCACCACCGCCAGTGCGACCAGGGTGACGATCACCGGGTAGACGAAGGCCAGCGTGATCTTCTGCTGCAGCTTGGCGCGCTCCTCGACGTAGTCGGCGAGGCTGCCGAGCACCGTGCCGAGCTTGCCCGACTCCTCGCCGGCGGCGATCAGCGCGCGGTAGATGTCGGGGAACTGCCGCCGGTGGCGGGCCAGAGCGCTCGACAGCGACGAGCCGGCGAGCACGTCGGTGCGGATCGCCGCCATCAGCTCGCGGATCTGCTGCTTCTCGCTCTGCTCGACCATCACGGTGAGCGCGTCGGCCACCGGCAGCTGCGCGCCGAGCAGGCTGGCCAGCTGGCGGGTGAGCACGGCCAGCTCGGTCTGCGACAGCCGGCGGCCGAGCGACAGCTGCAGCGCTGCCCTCTGCCCCTCGGCGACCACCGGCTCGACGGTCAGCGGCACCAGGCTGCGGCCGCGCAGCAACTGCCGGGCCGCCCGCGCGCTGTCGGCCTCGATGACGCCCGACAGCTCCTTGCCGGCGCTGTCGGCGGCGGCGTAGCGGAAGGCGGTCACTCCCGCGTCACCCGCACCACTTCCTCGTGCGAAGTCACGCCCGGGGCGACCCAGCGCAGGCCGTCGGCGCGCATCGAGGTCATGCCGCCGCGCTCTGCGGCGCGGCGGATGTCACCGTCGTTGGCGCCCTGGTGGATCAGCCCGCGCAGCTGCTCGTCGACCCGCAGCAGCTCGTAGATGCCGGTGCGGCCGCTGTAGCCGGTGAAGCTGCACCTGTCGCAGCCGACCGGAACGAAACCGTTGCCGCCGGGCTCGGCCTTCTTGCAGTGCGGGCACAGCTTGCGCACCAGCCGCTGGCCGAGCACGCCGAGCAGCGACGAGGACAGCAGGAACGGCTCGATGCCCATGTCGATCAGCCGCGTGACCGCGCTGGCGGCGTCGTTGGTGTGCAGCGTGGCCAGCACCAGGTGACCGGTCAGCGACGCCTGCACGGCGATCTGCGCCGTCTCGAGGTCGCGTATCTCGCCGACCATCACCACGTCCGGGTCCTGGCGCAGGATCGAGCGCAGCGCGCGGGCGAAGGTCATCTCGATCTTCGGGTTGACCTGCGTCTGGCCGATGCCCTCGAGGTCGTACTCGATCGGGTCCTCGACCGTCATGATGTTGGTCGTCGAGTGATCGAGCCGGCGGATCGCCCCGTACAGCGTGGTGGTCTTGCCGGAGCCGGTCGGCCCGGTGACCAGCAGGATGCCGTGCGGCTGGTGGATCAGCTCGTCGAAGGCGGCGCGCGTGCCCTCGGCCATGCCGAGCGACTCGAGGTTCAGCCTCGAGAGGTCCTTCTCCAGCAGCCGCAGCACGGCGCGCTCGCCGTGGCCGGTGGGCAGCGTCGAGACGCGCACGTCCACCGCGCGGCCGCCGACGCGCAGCGTGATGCGGCCGTCCTGCGGCAGGCGTTTCTCGGCAATGTCGAGCTGCGCCATGATCTTGATGCGGGAGACCAGCGCCGCGTGCAGCGCGCGCTTCGGCCGCACGATGTCGCGCAGCGTGCCGTCGACCCGGAAGCGCACCAGCGAGTAGGTCTCGAACGGCTCGATGTGGATGTCGGAGGCACCGTCGCGCGCCGCCTGCGTCAGCAGGGCGTTGATCATGCGGATGATCGGCGCGTCGTCCTCGGTCTCCAGCAGGTCCTCGATGTCCGGCACCTCGGCCATCATGCGCGAGATGTCGAATTCGCCCTCGATGTCGCCGACGATCTGCTGCGCCGAGCCTTCGCCGGCGGCGTAGGTCTGGGCGATCGCCTCGCGCAGCGCCGCCGGCTCGACCATCACCGGCGTGACGCGGCCCGGGAACACCCGCATCACCTCGCTCAGCGCCGCCAGCGGCGTCGACTCGGAGACCCACGCCTCGGCGTCGCGCTCGCTCGCCGGCCGCAGCAGGATGCCGTTGTCGCGCGCGAAGGCGTAGGGAACGTAGCGCTGGGCAGTGCTCATGGGGCGTGCCGCGACCTAGCGCTGGATCGGGATCGGCTGGTAGCCGAGCCGTTTCAGCTCGGCCACCGCGTCGGCCAGCGGGCGCTTGGTGGTGTCGACGGCAACGCGGACGCGGTAGATCTCGCCGGTCGAGGTGCGCACCGGCTCGAGGTAGGCGTCGAAGCCGGCGTTGCGCAGCTCCTGCTGGAAGCGGCGTCCGCCGGCGAGGTCCGGCATTGCCGTGATCTGCAGCACCTGCACGGCGCTCGCCGGCGCCGTCGCGACGGCCGGCGCGGCGCCCGGCGCCGCGGCCGGGGCGAGCGCCGGCGGCGTCGAGGGTGCGGGTGCCGGCGCCGGTTCTGCTGCCGGTGCGGCCTCGCCCGCAGGCGGGGGTGCGAACATCGGCGCGCCGCGGGGAGCCGCCGGCGGGATCGGCGCGACGTTGATGTCGCGGAAGATCAGGCTGTCGGGAACCCGCGCATCGGCCATCTGCGTGCGCATGTACTCGTAGCGCTCGGTGGCGATCGCCGCCGAGGTGCTCTCGTCGCGCACGATGATCGGCCGCAGGAAGACCATCGTGTTGGTGCGGTTGCGCTCGCGCGTCTCGTAGCGGAAGAAGGCGCCGAGGAAGGGGATGTCGCCGAGCAGCGGCACCTTCTGCTGTGAGACATTGGTCTTGTCCTCGATCAGCCCCGACAGCACCACGTAGTTGCCGTCCTCGACCAGCACCACCGAGTCGAAGCTCCTCTTGTTGGTGATCAGCTGTCCGGCGACCAGCGACGACGGCGCGATCGACGACACCTCCAGGTACAGCGCCAGCCGGACCACGCCGCCCTCGGAGATCTGCGGCCGCACCCTCAGCTGCAGGCCGATGTCCTGTCGCTCGAAGGTCTGGAACGGGTTGATGGCGGCGCTGCCCTGCTGCGTGTATGAGCCGGTCACGAACGGCACGTTCTGCCCGACCAGGAACTTCGCCTCCTCGTTGTCGAGCGTCTGGATGTTGGGTTGCGAAAGGATGTTCGCGTTGGCCTTTGTCTCCAGCGCGCGCGCCAGGAAGGCCAGGTTGGCGATCTCGCCGATGCCGGGCAGGGTGATCTTTCCCTTGACCACGCCGATGTTCAGGCCGCGGCCGGCCGTGGTGGGGTCGGCGGCCACGCCGACGATGTTGGTGCCGGGGCCGCCGAAGTTGGTGCCGCCGATCACCCTGGTGTCGGTGCTGTCCAGGCCGGACAGGTCCTGCCACTGGATGCCGAACTCGGCCGACTTGTCGGCGCTGACCTCGACGATCAGCGACTCGATCACCACCTGCGCGCGCCGCGAGTCGAGCTTTTCGATGATTGCCCGGATGTTGCGGTACAGCGGCTCGGGCGCCGTGATGATCAGCGAGTTGGTCGCGGCGTCCGGCTGGATCATCCCCGCCAGGCCGCCGGTAGTGCCGGCCGCACCACCCGCGCCGCCGCCAGCCGGAGCCTGCGTCGTCGCCTGCTGCTGCTGCAGTTGCATCTGCTGGCCGAGCATGCCCTGCTGCTGGCCGGTGGTGACGGACGTGCCGGACAGCGCGCGGCCACCGGTCTGCGGAACGAACGTCGGGTCGTTGGCCAGCACGGCGCGCAGCAGGGGCGCCAGCTTCACCGCCTCGGCGTTGCGCAGGTAGACCACGTTCAGGTCGCCCGAAGTGAGGCTCGGCCGGTCGAGCCGCTCGATCAGCTGCCTGGCCAGCGCCAGGCGCGACGGGCTGGCGGCGCGCAGGATCAGCGAATTGGTGCGCGGCTCGGCGAGGATCTGCACACGCTGGCCGGCGTCGGTGGCCTGGCCTGCGGCGCGCGCTCCCTCGTCGAGCACGCGGTTGGCAATCGTCGCCACGTCGGCGGCCAGACCGTACTTCAGCTGCACGATCTCGTTCTCGGCCGCGCCCGGCGAGTCGATCGCCTCGATGATGCGGGCGATCCGCCGCAGGTTCTCGGCGTAGTCGGTGATCACCAGCGTGTTGTTCGCCGGGTAGGCCGAGATCGTGTTGTTCGGAGCGATCAGCGGCCGCAGCACCGGCACCATGCCGGTCGCCGATTCGTAGCGCAGCTTGAAGACCTGGGTGACGACCTGGTCGCCGCGCGGCGTTGGCGCGGCCGGTACCACCACCTGCCCGCCCTGCAGCTTGGCATCGGCCTCCGGCACGATGCGCACGATGCCGTCCGGCCGCGCCGGCTCGACGATCGTGAATCCCTGCAGCCGCAGCGCGGCGAGCAGTTGCTCGTAGGCCTGCTGCTTGGTGACCGGCCGCTCGGTGACCAGCGTCAGCGTGCCCCGCACGCGCGGATCGATGACGAACTGGCGGCCGGCGTACTGGCCGATCGCCCGCACGGCGGCCTCGAGGTCGGCGTTGACGAAGTTGAGCATCACCGGCTCGGCGCCGGCCGGCGTCCGGGCGGGCGCCGCAGCGGGCTTGGCCTGGGCGAAACCAGCGATCGGCGTCAGGGCGGCCAGCGCCGCCAGGAGCAGGGCCGGCAGCCACCGCGCCGGAGCGCGACGCCGGGAAGCGGGCGCATCGCTGCGCGTTGAGGTCATTTCAGTTTCCAAGGCTGAGGATTGCCGAATCACCGTCACGCCGCCCCAGCAGCAGTACCAGGCCGGCGAGCTGTGCCCGGGTCGACGCGTCAACATCCGACTGCGCGCGCGCGCGCCCCGAGAACCGGAAGCTTCCCTGCTCGTCGATTGTGCCATTGCCGGTCAGCTCGAGGGGCCCGGACAGGGTCGAAAGCATCAGCCGAGTGCCCGGATAGCCGCCCTCGGCAAGCAGGCGATAGCTGCCGAACGGCGCCACCGTGGTCAGCGCACTGGTGGCGAACTGCCATTCGCCGATCACATCGCCCTGCATGCGGCCGCGATGAAATTCCAGCCGCTGCCAGGCCAGGCTGATGACGCCGCCGGGTTTAATCGTGTTGAACGGCGCACCGAGTCCGGCCAGCAGTGCCGCCGGTAGCCGCACCGTGGCGGCCTGCAGTTCCACTCGACCCGACAGGTCGGCGCGCAGTTGCAGCGGCTGCAGCAGCGCGGAAGGGTGAGTCAAAGTGAGGTCGACCGTGCCGGTTGCCAGCTTCCACGGCGACAGCTGCCACGACAGGGCCTCAGGCAGGCCGATGCGGTCGATGCCGGCGTCCCGCCCCGGCGACAGCACCACGCTTGCCTGCCCGCCCCAGACCGACCCCGTCGCCCCGGCCAGCACGATGCGCCCGCCGGTGGTCTCCTCGATCGCCGAGGCCACCCACTGCGCGGGCGCCATCGCCACGGCAGTCGCGACAATGCTCAGCGCGGCAACGAGGGCAAACAGCAGTCCGCGCAGCATCGACTGCCCGCCGCGCCGGCCTACCGCCGCGCCAGTCGCAGCGACATCTCGACGTCGGCTGCTCCCGGCGTGCCCGTTGCGCGCACGGTCACCAGACCGGCCTTGGCGCCGAGCTCGCGTTCGGCACCGGCCAGCCACGTCGACCACGCCGCGTACGGCACGTTGGCGAAGGTGATCTGCAGGTCCCCGTCGGCGAGGGGCACGATGCGGCTAGGCTTCAGGCCGACTGCCTCCAGCGAGCGCTCGAGCGCCGCACGCGACTCCGCCGCCGGCAGCACCGCCGACTGTGGCCTGGCCTTCAGGCCGGCGATCTCGGCGAGCAGTCGGTCGAGTTGCTCCGCCTGGGTGCGTGTTGCCGGCAGGCTTCGCTCAAGGCGCGGGATGCCGACCGCCGCCGGTTCGATCAGCACCAGAAAGATCGCCGCGCTCAGCACGACCGCGGCGGCCGCGCCGAGGATCAACCGCTCGCGCGGCGCGCGCTGCGACCAGAAGTTGCGCAGGGCTTCCATCGTCAGCCTCCTGCCGCGCTGATGCGCGCCGTCCCGTCCGGCTCGAAGCGCAGCTGCAGCCCCTGCGGTACCGCCAGCGCGCGCAACTGGTTCTGCAGTTGCGCGTCAGGCGGCGCCTTGAATCGCAGCAGCAGCGTCGCGTCCCGGTACTCGATGCCGGCCACCAGGCCGATCGGGGCGGCGGCCAGCAACTGCGCGAGCTGCGCATTCAGGGCCGTGAAGTCGCCGGCCGACGGCTGCCCGGCGCGCGCACGCAGCCGGGTCAGTTCGCGCTGCGCCTGCACGATCGGATCGACCATCTCGGCTTCCGGAAAGGCGCCGCGGAAGGCGGTCGTCATCCGGTTGCGCAGCTCGCCCGCCTCCGACTGCAATTTCAGCCAGTAGACGTTCATGCCGGCGATGAATACGGCGATCGCCACGGCGGCCCACGCCAGCGGCGCCTTCCAGGAGCGCAGCGATAGGCGCATCCGCGACAGCTCGCCGAGGCCGCCGCGCGCGAAGGCGCCCTGCAGCAGGTTGATCGCGCCGTCGGCCGCATCGGCCTGCAGCGGGCGGCCGGCCAGCTCGACGGACACACCGAGCGCCTCGCCCATATTGACCAGCCGCTGCGCCTGCGGCCCGAAGGCGCGGATGCGCTGCCAGCCGCGGCTGCGCAGCGCCAGGCGCAGCGCGGCCGGCGGCTCTTCATCGTCGGCGAGGTCGCAGGCCACGCCGTCGTGCTGCCCGGTGCGCGCAATCAGGCGGCCGCGTGCGGCGAACACCGGCAGCGCGTCGGCCGGCGGCGGCAGCACGTAGATCGCGCTGTAGGCGGCACGGGGCCGCGTGCCGGCCGCCGTCATCACGTCGAGCAGGCGGGTCAGCAGGCCGCGGTCTATCGCGGCGACCGGCAGCTCGGCCGGCTCGGCGACCGATTTGTCGCTGCGGCTGGCCGGCAGAAAGGCGATGTGGCACTGGGTCGGGTCGGCGAGCAGGCGGTCCTCGAGCAGGTTGGGCAGCGCCAGGCGCAGCTTCGCCTCGCCGAGCCGCGGCGCCGTGACGGCAGCCTGGAAGACGTCGCCGCCGTCGAAGACGATCTCGACGCGCTGGCATTGCGGCAGCAGCGCGATCGACGCCTCGCTCCACTGCAACTGGCCTGCCGCGTCGAGCGCGACGAAGCCAACCACCGTCGACTCCGACAGTCGCGCTGTCGCCGCCAGCAGCCGGTGCGGCGGCGCGAAGACCCACAACCGCGCAACCGGCCTTTCGCCTCTCACAACTCGCGTTGCCACAAGACCTCCACCGGTCCGCCGCCGGGCTGCCCACTGCGGCGCACCAGCGCTTCCATTCGGATGTCGGCGCGGGCCAGTCTGATCTGGCCGCGGACGAAGAAATAGCTGCTCGTCGTCGCTATGCCGGCATCGGCTGCCTCGCCGCAGCCCGTCTCGCCGACGTAGCTGCGGAAGTTGCCGACGTCGACGAAGTGCGAGATCCGATCGCGCTGGGCGACCACCGCGCGCGCCCGCGCGAGCGAGATGCCGAGCTGCGCGGCGATCGCCTCGGCCGAGGCGGTGTTGACGTTCAGCCTCGTCTTGTTGCCGTCGAGCAGGACCAGGTACGGTGCCAGCGCCGCCGCCGCCTCGCGCGAAATTCCGGGTATCGCCGCGATGTCGGTGGACAGAACCGGCGGCAGCGGGCGCCCGGTCGGCGCTGTGGCGCCGGGCCGGTCGCCGGTCGACGCCGGCGCAAAGGCCGCCTTCATGCGCAGTGCGATCAGCTCGGCGTCGACGGTCGGCACGCCGAGCAGGTCGCACAGCCTCTTCAGCGTCTCGAGGTCCCGTTCGACGATCTCCCCGTCATCGCCGAGCAGATTGCGCAGGTTGAGGCGGGACTGCGCGTCCTCGATGCTGCCGGCGATGCTCGCCTGCGAAGCGAGCGTCGACGACTCGCCGAGCTGGTCGAGCCGCGTCTCGGCGAGGCCCCTGGCCCAGAACTCGTCCAGCCCGTCGTAGCTGCTGCGCGTGAGGTCCTCGCGCAGCATCGCCCGCGCCCAGTCGAGTGCGCCGGCCATCAGCACGCGGCTTTGCACGATCAGCTGCTGGTTCTCGATCGTCCGCAGCAGAACGAACTGCTGCCAGAACAGGCCGGAGACGATCAGCGTGGCCAGCGTGGCGACGACCAGCGCCATCAGCACCGCGGCGCCGCGCTGGCGCAGCGCGCCGCCGCGCCGGCAGCGCGCAAGGCCAGCGGCGCCGCCCTCGCGGCGCCCGGCGTTAGCCGAGGAAGGCGTCTTCATCCCATCCCCACCAGCAGCACGCGGCGGTACTGGCGGCCGTCGGCACGTTCGACGATCAGCTCGAGCCCGGGCGGCGCGGCGCGCGGGCCCGGCGACGAGGCCGCCTCCGGAGGCGCCCAGCCGCGCCCCGGCTGCCAGACGCGCAACTGCATGGCCTGCACTCCGGCGAGCAGCGGCGTCTCGGTCAGCGTGCTGGAGGGTGGCGCGTCGAGCGCGACCGACGGAACCGACGACAGCCGCATCAGGCGTCCGTCGCGCAGCTCGTAGATCACCAGCTGCACGGCACTGGGCGAGCCCTCGATGACCGGCGCGAAGCGGACCATCTCGAAGCCGGCCGGCGTTCCGGTGCGCACGGTGAGCGGGGCGGTCGCCAGCGGCACGAAGGAGGTGTTGACGACCTGCGCCAGGTCGCGCTCGATCTGGCCGAACGCCACCAGCAGCTCGCGCACCTCGTCGGCCTCCGGCTGCAGCCGCTCGCGCGTGTGCACCAGCGAGTCCAGGCCCCGCCAGGCGATCAGCGAGACGAGCGACAGCACGGTGATCGCCACCAGCAGCTCCAGCAGCGTAAAGCCGGCGGCGCAGTGCGAGGGACGGGTGCTGGTCATCAGCTGACGGGGAGCACGGCCATCATCTCGGCGTGCCGGCGGCGCACTTCGCCGCTGACACGGAAGACCTGCAGCTCGACGCGGCGGAAGAACGGGTTGGGGGTCGACTTGACCGTCTGCAGGCACTCGAACTCGATGTCGGCCTGCGTGCACGGCGTCGCCGTCTGGCCGATCTCCAGGCTGCCGCGCGCCAGGCGCAGTTCCAGCAGCCGGTTCTCGGCAATGGTGGTGGCTAGCATGGTGTAGCGGGTGTCCTCGGCCGCGGAGGTGAGCGACAGCGCGCCGCGCATGGACGCCGCCAGCGCCACGCCGATGATCACCAGCGCGACGAGCACCTCGAGCAGCGTGAAGCCGCGCCGGCGGCACAGACCCGGCTCAGCGCAGGTGAACCGTGCCACGGCCGCGCTCGTCGAAGTCGATCGCCACCTGTGCCGATGCCGTGGACAGTTCCAGTCGCAGCGGCGACTGGATCCATTCACGGGCGATGGCCACCCTCAGCGGCGGCGCGCCCGGGGCGAGGAGGGACTGTGAGGGTTGCCCGGCGCCGGCCGGCACCATCGCCAGCGACGTCAGCGGCTCGCGCCACGCGCGCTCGCGCAGCAGGTCGTCGTCACCGACCAGCCGGCGCTCGCCGGCCACCATCGTCACGAAGCGATAGCCGTTGAGGTCGGCTTCCCAGTAGATGGGCCGCTGGCGGATCCGCGCCTCGTCGGCAGCCAGCGCAAACAGCTGGCCGACGCGCTCGGCCTCGCGCGCCAGCTGCTGCCGGTCATCGGGAGCGACGGAAATCGTGACCACCGACAGCAGGATGCCGGCCAGCACGATGACCACCAGCAGTTCAAGCAGCGTGAAGCCGCGCGCCTGCGGGCGAACGGCGCCAGGCGAAAGCCCTAGAGCTGCCACGACCCGATGTCGGCATCGACGCCCTCGCCGCCGGCGGCGCCGTCGCGGCCGTAGCTGAAGACGTCGATCTCGCCCTTCAGGCCGGGGTTCAGGTACTTGTACTCGTTGCCCCAGGGGTCCTTGGGCGTGCTGCTGCGTTCCAGATAGCCACCCTGCTTCCAGTTCTGCGGGACAGGCTCGATCGCCGGCTTGGCGAGCAGCGCCTTCAGGCCCTGCTCGGTTGTCGGATACGCGCCATTGTCGAGCCGGTACAGCTTCAGCGCCTGCAGCAGCGAGGCAATGTCCTGCTTGGCCGCGGCAATGCGGGCGTCGTCGGTGCGGCCGACCACGCGCGGCACGATCAGGGCGGCAAGAATGCCGAGGATCGTGATCACGACCATGATCTCGATCAACGTGAAGCCGCGCGGCAGGCGGCGGGCGCTGCTCGCGCGCCGAAAGGTGAGCTTCATCGATGCACCCTAGCGATTTGTCGCGCCGAAGGACCGCCTTTGCAGACACTGCTTACACTGCGCAGCGGGACAAGCCGACGATATTATCAACGCGCCCGCCGCAAGGTCGTCGCGATGGCGGCCGTTGAAGGACACTGTTGCAACTCGGCGCAGCGCCCGCGGGCCGGCGCGGCCGGCGATTCGAAGGACCGCAGTCGAGATGTTGAGGAAGTTTGCTGCCGCGTTGCTGCACCTGTCGATGCTGGCGCTGGTGTGCGCCATCGGCACGTACTGGGCGATCCGCATCCTGACGCCGGCGCCGACGAGCGTGCCGCCCCCGCAGCCGGCGGCGGTAATGCGCGAGGCCGATCCGGTTCTCGCGGCGCGCATGTTCGGCCTGGTCCAGGCGGCGCCGGTCGTGCAGCAGGCGTTGAACGTGCAGGCGCTCGGCGCCTATGCAGCGGGCCGGGATTCGGCGGCGGTGCTGGCGGTCGGTGGCAAGCCGGCGCGTGTCTATCTGCTGAACCAGGAGGTGTCCAGCGGCGCCAGGCTGGTCGAAGTGCGCAAGGATGCCGTCACGATCGAGCAGGGCGGCGTGCGACGCGAGCTTGCGTTGCCGCCGCAGCAGGCGCTCGGGCTGGGCGGTGCGCCGCCGCCGCCGGGGTACACGCGTGAAGGCTCGACGCTGACCGCGCCGTCGGTGGCTGCAGCGGCACAGCCCGGTGCAGTCCCGGCACGGTCCCCGACGCCGCGACCTTCGGTCGTGCCGCAGCAGGTGCCGCAGCAGCCGCAAATGCAGCCTCAGCCGGCAGTGCCGGCGCCGCCGCAGATGCAGATGCAGATGCAGGCGGTCCCGCCGGAGCAGGACGAAGCGACCGCGGAGGATGGCGGCGGGAGTTCGTCGCGCCGCGCCAGGGGTCGTGCGCTCGCCCAGTGAGCCCGCGATCGGCGGCGGGC